>JBASVF010000167.1:0-8671 GCA_049275795.1 Desulfomonilia bacterium | reverse complement strand
ATCTTGTCCGCCCCGTCCTGGATGGAGGCGATGTCTTTGATGTTCTTCTCCCGGACGGCGGAGAGCGCACCCGAGTCTTCACTGATGAGGGCGTCGATCTTCTCGTTCCTTGCCTGCAGGAGCTGGGATCTCCCCATGATCCACATGAGCGGGGTGTTGAGGTTGTGAACCATGCCTCCCATCAGGGAGCCCATATGCGCAAGCACCTTTTCCTTCATTTCTCCTCCATGAATGCACGATATGCCAAGTAGGTGGAATAGGTGTCCACTTTCGACGAGAGCTCGAAGGGCGAGTGCATGGAGAGCAGCGGCGGTCCCATGTCCACGATGTCCATGCCGTATTCGGCCAGAAATTTCGCCACGGTGCCCCCTCCCCCCTCGTCGACCTTGCCCAGTTCTCCGGTCTGCCAGGGGATGCCGTTGCGGTTGAGCAGGGCCCTGATGTACGCCATGTACTCTGCGTGCGCCTCGCTCGAGCCGACCTTGCCCCGGGAGCCGGTGAACTTGGTGACGCACACGCCGTAGCCGATGCGGGCGGCATTGAGCTTCTCGTGCACCTCGGGATAGTCGGGGTCGAGCGCGCCGTTCGCGTCTCCGGAGATCGCCTTGGACCTGTAGAGCACCCGTTGCGGGACGATCTCCTCCTTGAACCGCTCGCCCAGCTCCCAGAGGACCTCCTCGATGAACATGCTCTTGGCGCCCGTGTTGCCCTCGCTGCCAATCTCCTCCTTGTCCATGAGCAGGGCAATGGAGGTGAACCCGGGCTTCACCGCGTCACGCACCGCGGCAAAGGCAGCCCACGAACAGACACGGTCGTCCTGGCCGTAGCCGCCCACGAGCGAGCGGTCGATGCCCACCTCGCGCGCCGGTCCGGCGGGCACGATCTCCAGGTCCGCCGAGACGAAGTCCTGCTCGACGATGCCGTACTTGTCGTGCAGCAGCTTGAGGATGTACTCTTTTACCCGGCTCTCCTTCACGCTCAGGTCCGGGCGGGACCCGAGGATGATGTTGAGCTTCTCGGCCTGGAACGCCTCGGAGAGCTTTTTCGAATACTGGGCGTTGGCCGCCAGATGGGGCAGGAGGTCTTCTATGGTCAGGCAGGGGTCGTTCTCCTCCTCGCCTATGACCACCTTCACCAACCGGCCGTCCTCCTTCACGAGCACGCCGTGGACGGCGAGGGGACGGGCAAGCCACTGGTACTTCTTGATCCCGCCGTAGTAGTGGGTCTTGAGCATTGCCAGCTCGGTATCCTCGTAGAGGGGGTTGGCTTTGAGGTCGAGCCTGGGGCAGTCGATGTGCGCCACCACGATCCGGATGCCCTCCTTCAGAGGCGCCCTGCCCTTCCTGCACACGGCCACGGCCTTGCCCCGGTTCTCCACGAGGTAGAGCCCGGCTGCCTCGCCGGCCAGGCCCTTGAAGTACTCCGCTGCCTCGCGCTCGGTCTTGACCGCGGACAGAAACCGGAGATACTCCCGGTTGTACGACTCCACCTCGTCGAGACGGGCCTGAAGGATCTCCCATCCCGACTTGAGTTTGTTGGCCAGTTCGGGTTTAGGCGTCCCTCTTTTTCTGGGCATCGGCTCCCTCGTTTTCCTTGCCGCCCACTTCCTCGGAATACACCTCGGTGATGGCGCGGACCTCTATCCCGGCATCCTTCAGGGCTTTCTTGATGTCAGCCTTCTTGGCATCCACGACTTTGAGCACGTAGTTCTGGTTTTTCATGGGAACCTCCCTGATATGTTTCGGCCGCAGCGGCTGCATCTGCCGCCTTGCATTGCCGTTTCTTCCACGAAGAACCCCCTCCTGGCGATGACGGTTGCGCCGCAGCCCGGGCAGAGGGTGTGTTCGCCGGCATGGCCGGCGACGTTGCCGGTGTATACATAGTTGAGCCCCTCGGCCAGGCCGATCTCCCTGGCCAGGTCCAGTGTCTCCACCGGGGTGGACGGGGCCTCGCGATAGCGGTAGCGGGGGTAGTACCGGCTCACGTGCCAGGGGATGTCCGGGCTCATGGCGCGAATGAAGCGCGCGATCTCCCGGAGCTCCTGCGGCGAGTCGTTCTCGCCGGGGATGACGAGCGTGGTGATCTCGATCCAGATGCCCGCTTCGAAATAGGCCTCGATCGCCTTGAGGACCGGGGCGAGCCGTGCCGAGCAGAGCCTCCGGTAGTAGTCGTCGGAAAAGGACTTGAGATCGATGTTGGCCCCGTCGATGAGCCCTGCGAGCTCGGTGCGCACGATCTCCGGGTTGATGTAGCCGTTGGTGACGAAGAGATTGAGGAGCCCGGCCTCCTTTGCCAGGCGCGCCGTGTCGAGTGCATACTCCAGGAAGATCGTGGGCTCGGTGTAGGTATAAGAGACGCTCGCGCAGCCCTGCGCCGTTGCAGCCTCAACCACCTGCCGGGGCGGCAGGTCCTCTCCCGGGACGTCGCCCGCGCGGGCCTGGTGCTGCGAGATGTCGCTGTTCTGGCAAAAGTCGCACCGCATGTTGCAGCCCACGGTGGCAATGGAGAAAGAGAGGCTGCCGGGAAGCAGGTGGAAGAAGGGCTTCTTCTCCACCGGGTCAACGCTCGCCGCGATGCTTCGGCCCCACACCAGGCTGTAGAGCGTGCCGCCGTCGTTCATCCGCACCCGGCAGAAACCGGTGCGGCCGTCTGCGATCGTGCAGTGGTGCGGGCAAAGCCAGCACTGCACGACAGACTCAGGTTGGGCTGAAAAGTACCTCGCCTCTTTCATCAGTCCCTGTACCTGGCCCCCTTGTCGGCGGAAAGACTCTCGCGCGCATAGCGCTTGAGCACGCCGGTGAGCTTTTTCTCGGGCGGGCGGAACGACATCCTGCGCTCGGCGAGTTCGGCCTCGTCCACGAGCAGGTCGATGGTCCTGCCCGGTATGTCGATCCGGATGCGGTCACCCTCCCGGACCAGGGCGATCGGGCCGCCCTGGGCCGCCTCGGGTGAGCAGTGCCCGATGGCCGCTCCCCGGGTTCCTCCCGAGAACCTGCCGTCCGTGACCAGGGCCACGTCCCTGTCGAGCCCCATGCCCACGATCGCTGAGGTGGGGGTGAGCATCTCGCGCATGCCCGGGCCGCCCCTGGGACCCTCGTAGCGGATGACCACGACATCGCCGGCCTTGATCTTCCCGGCGAGGATTGCGGATACGGCATCCTCCTCGGAGTCGAACACCCGGGCGATGCCTTCGCGCTGCATCATCTCGGGCAGCACACCGGACTGCTTTACCACTGCGCCGTCCGGGGCCAGCGACCCGCGGAGGATGGCGATGCCCCCCTCCCGGTGATAGGGATTCTCCAGGGGGTGAATCACTTCCTCATCCAGAATCTCGGCCTGCTTGAGGTTCTCCGCGAGCGTCAGGGCCGTGGCGGTCATGACGCCGGTATCCAGCACCCCCAGGGGCTCGAGCCGCTTCATAACCGCCTGGATGCCGCCCGCCCGGTAGAGGTCCTCCAAGTAGTGGGGCCCGGCCGGAGAGAGGTTGCACAGGTGGGGCACCCGCTTGCTCATGCGGTCGAAGTCATCCAGAGAAAGCTCGATGCCCGCCTCGTACGCCACGGCCGGGACGTGGAGCACCGTGTTAGTGGAGCAGCCCAGGGCCATGTCCACCGCGATGGCGTTGCCGAAGGCGGCCGGGGTGGCGATGTCGCGGGGCCTGATGTTCTTCTCCAGGAGCTCCATGACCTTCATGCCCGCGAGCTTTGCGAGCCTGATCCGCTCGGAGTACACGGCAGGGATGGTGCCGTTGCCCGGCAGGCCCAAGCCCAGGGCCTCGGTGAGGCAGTTCATGGAGTTGGCGGTGAACATGCCCGAGCAGCTTCCGGCCGTGGGACACGCGCAGCCCTCGAGCTCCCGGAGGTCTTCTTCGGTGATGGCGCCCGCCCTCAGCCTGCCCACGCCCTCGAACACGCTGATGAGGTCCACGGACCTGCCCCGGTGTTTTCCGGCGAGCATGGGGCCGCCGGAGATGACCACGGCGGGCACGTTGAGGCGCAGGGCGGCCATGAGCATGCCCGGCACGATCTTGTCACAGTTGGGAATGAAGACCAGGGCGTCGAAGGCGTGGGCCATGGCCACGAGCTCGATGGAGTCCGCGATCAGCTCGCGGGAGGGCAGGGAATACTTCATGCCCGCGTGGTTCATGGCGATCCCGTCGCAGATGCCGATGACCGGGAACTCCATGGGCGTTCCCCCGGCAATGCGCACGCCGGCCTTCGCGGCCTGGGCTACCTGGTTGAGATGGATGTGTCCCGGGATGATCTCATTGGCGGAGTTGACGATTCCCACGAAGGGCCGTGACATCTCTTCGTCGGTCAGCCCGTTGGCCTTGAGCAGCGACCGGTGCGGTGCCTTCTCGAAGGATTTCTTGGTGGCGTCGCTTTTCATGGTATGCTGTCGTCCTTTCTTCCTGGAATGCGGAGCAGTATTGCATGGAACAGGCCGGTGATCAAGATGTTCATTCCCACGTGGCACGGACGTTGTCCCATAAGAAATAATGCCTTGTGAGTGCTCCGGCGGCAATGGTATAGCTCAGACCCAAAAGGGACCGGCCATGAGATTCTCCATCACTTTCCCGACCCGTGAGCGCCAGGAGCTCGTCGACATCACCGAAAAGGTGCGCGCGGTGGCGGCGGAGCACGGCGCGGGATGCCGGCTGTGCGCGCTCTGGGCTATGGGGGCGACCGCGGCGCTGATGATCCAGGAGAACTGGGACCCCAACATCCCCGCGGACGTGCTCACCTGCCTCGATCGGCTCGTGCCGAGGGGAGTCTGGCTCCACGACCGGGTGGACGGCAACGGCGACGCCCATATCAAGGCGGGCATCGTAGGCCCCTCCGAGGTGATTCCGATGGAGAACTCCCGGCTCCTCTTGAGCACCTGGCAAAACATCTTCTTCTGCGAGTTCGACGGTCCGAGGGAGCGAAGAGAGGTCCTGGTCACGCTCATATGACCTTCTCGCCGTACGGGCGCCCGATGCCCGCAGGAGATGGGGAGGACGGTCCGGAGCCGGTATGGCCGGTACGAGCCCGGGCATCCGGGTGAAGGGAGGATGCGCCACCGGCCGGGGATAGCCCCGCGGGGAGGTTTTTGGGATTGTGTCCTGCCAGCGGTCCCGGTCACTGGCAGGCAGGTGAGAGGTTTTTTGGGAAAGGCCCGGCTCCCCGAGACAATGGCCCTTGACTGCACTTGAAGGTGCGTTAATTTGGATTGTAGAGCTCTGAAGCGTCTGAACCGGAAGGTTCCCGGCATTCGGGGCCGGGACCGATAAGGGTCCAAGGCAGAGGGATCCGGGAAGAGGCCCTGGCGCGCGACAAAAGGGTCCCGCAGGAAAGGAGGAGCGCAAGAGTGAAAGAAAAGGATTATTTTCTGGCGTTGTACGAGGTTGCCAAGGTGATCAACGCCTCCCTCGAGGTAACGAAGGTCCTGGACGAGATCGCTAAATCGGTTACGCTCGCGATGGATGTCAAGGCCTGCTCGATCCGCCTCCTCGATTCCCGGAAAAAGGTCCTCGTCATGGGGGCCTCATACGGCCTCTCCAAGGGGTACATCCGCAAGGGCCCGGTGTTGATAAAGGAGAGCGGGCTCGACCAGCAGGCCATCTCGGGCAAGATGATCTGGATCAAGAACGCCCAGACCGACCCGAGCTTCCAGTACGGCGCCGGGGCAAAGGCCGAAGGCATCAAGTCCGTGATCGTCGTACCGTTGAAGGTGGAAAAGAACGTGATCGGCGTGCTCCGGGTGTATACCGACAAGATCCGGGAGTTCAACGAGCATGAGACCAAGTTCCTGGAATCGGTGGCGAACTTAAGCGGCCTGGCCCTGGAGAACGCCCGGCTCCACCAGGCGCTCAAGACCAACTACGACCTGCTCGTGGCCCACAAGTACCGCCTGGACGACAATTAGAAAGGAGGCCCCCATATGGTCCGATGCGGGATCAACGGCTTCGGCCGCATAGGAAGGCAGGTGCTGAAGGCCATCATGGAGCGGCACCCGGAAAGCCTCGAGGTCGTTGCCATCAACGACCTCTTCGACGTGGAGACCAACGCCCACCTCTTCCAATATGATACGAACTACGGCCGGTTCGAGGGAGAGGTTTCTGTCAAGAAGGATTCGATCGTCATCAACGGCCACAAGGTAAGGAGTTACTCGTTCAGGGACCCCTCATCCATCCCCTGGGACGACGAAGGGGTCGACATCGTCATAGAGTCCACGGGCCTGTTCAGGACCGGGCCCGAGGCCTCGGCCCACATCTACGGCGGCGCAAAGAAGGTGATCATCACCGCCCCAGCCAAGCAGGAAGACATCACCATGGTCCTGGGGGTGAACAACAGGAGCTACAAACCCGACAAGCACCACATCATCTCCAATGCCTCGTGCACCACCAACTGCCTGGCCCCGCCCGCCATGGTCATTCACAAGAAATTCGGCATCGAGAAGGCCATGATGGTGACGGTTCACTCCTATACCAACGACCAGAGGATCCTCGATATGCCGCACAAGGACCTCAGGCGCGCCCGTGCCGCTGCCATGAACATCATCCCCACCACGACCGGAGCAGCCAAGGCCGTGTCCCTGGTGATCCCCGAGCTCAAGGGCAGGATCGACGGGTATGCGCTCAGGGTGCCCACGCCCACGGTCTCCGTGGTGGACCTGACCGTCCTGCTCGGAAAGAAGGCCACCACCGAGGAGCTCAGGCAGTCCCTCATCCGGGCGACCAGGACCTCACTCAAGGGCATCATGGCCTGCGAGGAGAAGCCCCTGGTATCTTCCGACTTCAAGGGAAACCCCTTCTCCTCGATCGTGGACATCGAGTTCACCCAGGTGATGGACGGGAACATGGCCAAGCTGGTCGCATGGTACGACAACGAGTGGGGCTACTCCTGTCGCACCGCCGACCTGGCCGACTTCATCGCGCAGAAAGGCCTGTAGGCCCTTTATCGTTGCGGTATACCGGCGGCCGCCGGCAGGTTTTACGGCGCTTCCGGGGACGCTGTTTTTCCAATCCCTGTTGTGCGGGGTGCAGCGGGCCTGCCCGCGTCCTCCACTCCGCGCCGTCCTGCTTGTATGACGGGCTCCGGGCAGACGCCGGTCCGCCCCTGTACGAGGGCTCCATTCCCCGCCGCCCTGGTCGCCCGGGCAGACCCGACGCCCGGCCCCGTCGGGCCATGGGCACGCTGGATCGACCCTTCCCTGTTCCTGCCCTGACGCCGAGCCCTTAAAAAAAGCGGGGAAGAGCCGCATTTCGAATCCTCGAGAACCGCATGCATCCTCAAGGAGGCGTTTTCCCGACCCCTTTTATCTTGACTCGCTCAGGCGGCTTTTCTATAGTGCTCACGCATTTTCCAGGAGGGGAGCACCTATGCCGAAAAGAGACGACATCCGCAAGGTCATGATCATCGGGTCGGGTCCCATCGTCATCGGACAGGCCTGCGAGTTCGATTACTCGGGAACCCAGGCGTGCAAGGCCTTACGGGAGCTCGGGTACGAGATCCTCCTGGTCAACTCGAACCCGGCCACCATCATGACCGACCCCGAAACCGCCGACATCACCTATATCGAGCCTCTCAACGTCGACACGCTGACCTCCATAATCGAGAAGGAGCGTCCCGACGCAGTGCTCCCGAACCTCGGCGGCCAGACCGGGCTGAACCTCACCGCGGAGCTCAACCGCAAGGGTGTGCTCGAGCGGTTCGGGGTAAAGATCATCGGCGTCAACGCGGATGCCATCGACCGGGGTGAAGACCGGATCGCCTTCAAGGAAACCATGAACCGCCTCGGCATCGAGATTCCCAGGAGCGAGCCAGCATACACCGTCGAGGAGGCCGAAGAAATCGCATCGCGCCAGGGATACCCGGTGGTCATCAGGCCCGCCTACACCCTCGGAGGGACTGGCGGAGGGCTCGTGTACAACGTCGAGGAGCTCAGGACGATCACTGCCAGGGGGCTGGCGGCCAGCATCATCAATCAGGTCCTGGTGGAGGAGTCGGTCCTGGGATGGGAGGAGCTGGAGCTCGAGGTGGTCAGGGACGCAAAGAACAACATGATCACGGTGTGCTTCATCGAGAACGTCGATCCCATGGGGATCCATACCGGCGACTCCTTCTGCACCGCTCCCATGCTCACCATCTCGCCCGAGTTGCAGAAGAAGCTCCAGGAGAAAGCCTACAAGATCGTGGAGGCCATCGAGGTCATCGGCGGAACCAACGTGCAATTCGCCCACGACCCAAAGACCGGCCGTATCGTGGTGATCGAGATCAACCCCAGGACCTCGCGATCGTCGGCGCTGGCCTCCAAGGCCACCGGGTTCCCCATCGCGCTGATCTCGGCCAAGCTCGCCGCCGGGCTCACCCTGGACGAGATTCCCTACTGGAAGGGCGGAACGCTCGACAAGTACGAGCCCTCGGGCGACTACGTGGTGGTGAAGTTCGCCCGGTGGGCCTTCGAGAAATTCAGGGGCGTCAAGGACCGGCTTGGTACGCAGATGCGCGCCGTGGGCGAGGTCATGAGCATCGGCAAGACATACAAGGAGGCCCTACAGAAGGCGATCCGCTCGCTGGAGATCGGGCGCTACGGCCTGGGCTTTGCCAGGAACTACAACCAACTGGACCTCAAGTCGCTGATGGACCTCCTCTCGGAGCCCACCAGCGAGCGCCAGTTCATCATGTAC
>JBASVF010000166.1:0-1981 GCA_049275795.1 Desulfomonilia bacterium | reverse complement strand
ACCCCGCAGAGCTTAAGGACGTCCGCGTGCTCTACCTGCATGCCCACGGCCCGGGCCTGCTCCACACCAAGAAGCCGGTGAGCGCGCTCGAGGACCTCAAGGGCATGAAGATCCGCTCGACGGGCCTGAGCGCGAAGCTGGTGTCCGCCCTGGGCGGGGTGCCGGTGGCCATGCCGCAGCCAGGCACCTACGAGGCCCTGCAGAAGGGCGTGGTCGAGGGCACCTTCGCGCCCATGGAGACCATGAAAGGGTGGAAGCAGGGCGAGGTCATCGACTACACCACCGACTGCGTCTCGGTCGGCTACACCACGGCCATGTTCGTGGTCATGAACAAGGGCAAGTGGGAGGCCCTGCCCGCGGACCTTCAGCAGGTCTTCACCGAGGTGAGCGCCGAGTTCGTCGCGGTGCACGGCAGGGTGTGGGACGAGGCGGACGTGGAAGGCAAGGCCTTCAACGAGGAGCAGGAGAACACCATGATCGCCCTGCCCGCCGAGGAGAGCGCCCGGTGGGAATCGGCGGTGAAGCCCGTGATCGACGAGTACATACAGGCCGTGAAGGCCCAGGGGATCGACGGGGAGCACAACGTCTCGGTTCTCAGGCAGATCATCCAGACAAACCGCTAAGGAGCGGGGAACACGATGAAATCTCCCGGGGCGGCCTGTCCCGAGCAGGGCGCGGCCCCGGATGCACACGGGGAGCACAAATGATATCCTTTCTGCGCATCGAGAAGCTCGTGGCAGGCTTCGCCGACCGGGTGAACTGGATCGCGGCCGCCGGGGTGGCCGGCATGATGCTGCTCATCACCGCGGACGTGATCCTGCGCTTTTTCGGCATGCCCATCCCGGGCACCTACGAGATCGTGGGGTTCCTGGGAACGGTGATCGTGTCGTTCGCGCTTCCCTATACCTCTGTCCAGAAGGGACACATCGCGGTCGACTTTCTCATGGTGCGCATGCCCTGGATCGTGCGGGTCGTGGTCAACGCCATAAACGCCCTTGTCGCCGCGGTGTTCTTTGCCCTGGTCTCGTGGCAGAGCGTCGAGTACGCATCGAGCCTCCAGCGCTCGGGCGAGGTCTCCGCGACGCTCCAGATGCCCACCTACCCGTTTGTCTGGGGTGTTGCCGCGGGCACGGCCATGCTCTCGGCGGTGCTTTTCGTGGAGCTGATCCGGCAGCTGAAAGGGGCGGAGGTCGAATGAGCCCCACGACCATCGGCATCATCGGCATCACCGCCCTGTTCGTGCTGATCCTCTCGCGCATGCCCGTGGGCTTTCTCATGGCCATCATCGGGTTTGCGGGGTTCGCGGCCATCGTGTCGGTGGACGCCTCGCTCAACCTGCTGGCCAAGGACTTTTTCTCGGTCTTCGGCTCCTACAACCTCACGGTGATCCCGCTGTTCGTGCTCATGGGGCAGATCGCGTTTCACTCCGGCATCTCCAAGCGGCTCTTCGACGCGGCATACAAGTTCATCGGCCACCTGCCGGGCGGTCTGGCCATCGCGACCGTGGGGGCCTGCGCGGCCTTCTCGGCCATCTGCGGCTCGACCAATGCCACGGCCGCGACCATGGGCGCGGCCACGCTGCCCGAGATGAAGCGCTACAACTACAAGCCCGAGCTGGCCACGGGCGTGGTGGCCGCGGGCGGGAGCCTGGGCATTCTCATCCCGCCCAGCGTTATCTTCATCGTCTACGGAATCCTCACCGAGCAGTCCATCGGCGAGCTCTTCCTGGCGGGCATTCTCCCGGGGATCCTGCTCACGCTGTTCTTCGTGGCCGCCATCCTCCTGTGGGCGACGCTCAGGCCCGAGCTGGGCCCCAGGGGGCCCAGGAGCACCTGGAGAGAGCGGTTCGCCTCGCTTGCGGGAACCATGGAGACGCTCGTCATCTTCGTGATCGTGATGGGAGGCCTCTTCATGGGCGTGTTCACCCCCACCGAGGCGGGGGGCGTGGGCGCCTTCACCACCCTCGCGGTGGCCCTTTTTC
>JBASVF010000165.1:0-13189 GCA_049275795.1 Desulfomonilia bacterium | reverse complement strand
CTTCGAGGGCTCGGTCAAGGGACTCAGCGAAGGGGCGCCGGTCGTCTTCCGCGGGGTCAGGGTCGGCTGGGTGAAGAACATCAGCCTGCGCTTCGACCCCGACGCCGCCTCGGTTCGCATCCCGGTGCTGGTGGAGATCGATCCCGAGACCATTACCGGCGCGCAAGGCAGGTCCGAGCAGCAGAAGTACTTGGGCCAGCTCATCGACCAGGGGCTCAAGGCCCAGCTCCAGCTCCAGAACGTCCTGACCGGCCAGCTCGTCATCGCGCTGGATTTCTATCCCGACAGGCCCGTGCGGCTGGTGGACAAGGACAGCAGGTACCCGGAGATCCCCACCATCCCCTCGAGCCTCGAGCAGTTTACCCGCACCATCGAGAACCTGCCCATCGAGGAGATGGCGGGCAAGCTCATCTCGGCGCTGGAGGGCATCGAAGAGGCCGCCAAGTCCGAGGATCTCAAGGAGAGCATCTCTTCGCTGAGCCTGGCCCTCCAGGACATGCGCGAGCTGATCCGGAGCGTGGAAGGCCAGACAGACCGTGTCTCGGCCGAGCTCGTGGACGCGATAGCGGATATCCGGCGGCTCGTGGGGACGATCGACACCCGCCTCGAAGACATGCATGCAAGCGTGGATGAAACCCTCGGCTCGGCCCGGGCCGCGGCATCCCGCGCCGAGAAGGCCTTCGGCTCCATCGAGGGCGCATCCTCCGGCGACTCCTCGATCGCGGCCCAGTTGAGCCTGACCCTGGAGGAGATCTCGGCTGCGGCGGAGTCGGTACGCAACCTGGCCGACTATCTCGACCGCCATCCCGAGGCCCTGCTTCGCGGCAGGCAAAATCGGTGAAGGAGGAAACCGCCATGAAGAGCCATGTTCTGGCCGCTATGCTCATCGCCGCGGCCCTTACCGTGACAGGCTGCGCCGCCTCCCGGCCAACCTCGTACTATCTCCTGGAACCCGTTCCAGAGGCCGGCACCCCCCGGGGGGACCGGCCGGACTGGCTGGTCCTCGGGATCCGCCCGATCGAGATCCCATCCTATCTCGACAGGCGCCACATCCTGGTTCGAACCGCCGAGAACCGGCTCAAACTCTCGGAGCTCGACCAGTGGGCCGAGCCGCTCGATGAGAGCATTGCCCGCATAACGGCCCGCAACCTCGAGGCGCTCACCTGCGCACGGACGGTGAGGCTCCTTCCCGGAAGACCCCAGGGCCCGGTGGATCACGTCCTGGAGATCCATATCCACCGCATGGAGGCAGGGCCCGGACAGGAGGCGATACTGGACGCCTCGTGGCGCATCTCGGAGGCCCAGGGGGGAAAAACGCTCATGAGCCGCGAGTCGAGATTCGTGAAGCCGGCCGACACCGGAGACTACACCTCCCTGGTGCAGGCTCACACCGAGCTGATCGGGGAGCTTTCCCGGCAGATGGCCCGGGCCGTGGAGGCACTCGCCGCGGAGAACCCGCGGCGGTAAACCGGCATTGCCGTGCGCACCGTCCGTACGGGGGTGAATAACGGTTGAACTCACTGCGCCGGATGCTATGTTCAGAAGTAGGGGCATGGACGTAGGCGATCATGGAAGGAGAAATCGATGCAGGAAATCCATGACGACAAGATCCGGACGTGGGCCATCATCAGCCACCTGTCTGCGCTCATCGTCCTGATGGGCATCCCGTTCGGGAACATCCTGGGCCCGTTCATCGTGTGGCTCTTTACCCGGGACAGGTACCCTCCGGTTGAGGACCAGGCAAAAGAGGCTATGAACTTCCAGATATCCATGTCCATCTATGCCATCGTAGCACTCATTATCGCCATCGGGTTCACCCCGGTCCTGATCGGGTTCCTATTCTACCCGGTGGTGGGCCTGATCGTGGCCGCAGACCTCATCTTCACCATCATCGCCTCACTGAAGGCGAGCAAGGGCGAGCGCTACCGCTATCCGCTCACCATCCGCATGATCGGGTGATCCGGGCCGCGCCCGGCCCTTGAAAGGCCACAGGCGGCCATTCAGCGGCACGGCGGCGTCGCGCCAGCGGTCCGAAGCAGCTGTATGGTCGGCCGGTCCCCTGGTTAGCCTCCCGGCGGAAGGCCGAGAAGGCCGGGCAAGCGGCTTGTGCCTCGGCCGTAAAAAACCGCGCCGGGTCGAATGCGGGCAGACAGACCAGGCCCGGCCCTCTCCTCCGAGCGCGGCCCTGGCCTTTCTTCCTGAACGCCTGGATCGAGAAGGGCCTTCCTAGGGCTCAAAGCTTCTGGCATCCTCGATACAGTGCTCACAGAACATGATCACCGAGCCGCTCTCGAGCATCTGCCCGGCGAACCTCACCATGTCGGAGGCCCCTTCGTTGAGCCAGTACATGACACACCCGCTGCTTGAGCAGTGGCTGGGGTGCCCGGTGTCGAGGTGGTCCCGGACCATGGGCACGCCGTTGTCGACGAGCCCCATGACATGCCCGAACTCGTGGATGAGGGCGGCCTGTTCCACATACAGGGAAACCTGCAAGGGATTCCCGGGCGAGAGCACCACGTCCTTGAAGACGGCGATCACCGGGGCGCCCACGATGGAAACACCAACGATGCGCTCGTCGGGCGTTCCTTCGCTGTCGAGGTATCCATTGAGGAAAAACACGGAAAACTCGGCCTCGTAGCTCGAAAGGCCCGGGTTCCGGGTTTCGCGGGCCAAGGCGAGGATGTCGCCCGGGGTCCAGGTATCGCGCCCCTGGGCGGGCAGCCGGTCCATCTCGGAGAGCGTCTCGGGCACGTACACCTCCGGCTCGATGGCCCGCCCCTCGAACAGGGCCTCGATGTTGCTCCTGAGCACCGACCATGGAGAAACTCCCCCCATGGCGGTCTCCGTGAAGGGCTCTGCCCCGGGCTCGTGGGATACCAGCACAACAATGGTATCCACTCGTGAGTACAGGGCTGTGATGTCCAGCGAAAGATCTTCTGCCGCAGCGGGCCTCGAGCCGCCTTCCGAACCCGAGCATCCGGCCAGGATGAGCAGGGCCCAGAAGAGAACACACCTCGTACCCCTGGAAAGGGAACCTCCATATCTCATCTGCAATCCTTTGTCAGGAGAATCATCCAGCGCTTCCGAAAAACAGTATACAATGATGTGCGAAAAATTTAAAAGCCCTGCCGTCATCTTAAAGCCCCTTACGGATATCAGGCATTTTTGGAGGGGTTTTGTGCGGGTTGTGCCTCGCCTCCTCTCAAATCCCGGGAAATCCCTTGACAGCCGGGCTCCAGCCGATCCATTCTGCTTGAGATACCATCTTTCCCGGAAGATTCCATGAGCGTGAAGGACAGACTGAAACGCCTGACAGGGGAAGGGCAGCCGGTCGAGCCGACCGCCGCGAAGCAGGAGCGGATCGGCGAGCTCCGCCGGAAGATCGATGCCATCATGGCCCGCAGGGCCGCATACCCGTGGCGTATGACCGCTTTTCAGAAACCCGGCCCGGCCCGGGACCTCTGCGAGGTCATTACCGGAGAGGAGGTGAAGGCCGGGTGCGGTGCGTGCTTCTTCTCCCGCACCACCTTCAGAAACGGGTCGTACCACGGCGATATGCAGGTATCCCGGTTCGCGCAGTCAGACATGAAGGCCGCCGCGCTTCTCGCCGGGCATCCGGAGATAGCCGCCATGGACATTTCCGAGGCGCTGTTCCTCGACACCGAGACCACCGGGCTTTCGGGCGGGACCGGGACCTTTGCCTTCCTCATCGGCCTCGGATGGTGCGAGGGACAGGACTTCGTGGTGTGCCAGCTCTTTGCCCGCGACTTCCACGAAGAGGCCCCCATGCTCACAATGCTCAAGGAGATGGCCTCGGAGAAACGCTGCCTGGTCACCTTCAACGGCAGGGCCTTCGACCTCAACCTCCTCTCGGCGCGGTTCGTCCTCAATCGCCTGCCCGATCCCCTTGCCGGCATGCCTCACCTCGACCTGCTTCCCGTTTCCCGGAGGCTTGCGGGTCATCGGCTCGCCATCTGCAGGCTCGCCACCCTGGAGAGCGAGGTCCTCGGGTTCAGCCGCAGCGGGGACGTGCCCGGCTGGGAGATACCCGGCAGGTACTTCGCCTGGCTCAGGAGCCGGGACGGATCTCTGCTCGAAGACGTCTTCCATCACAACCGGCTCGACGTCGTCTCCATGGCCGCTCTGGTCGTGCACTTCTCGGAGCTCCTCACCCGTGGAGGCGGGCATCCCTGCGCTCACCCGGGCGATCTCCTGGCAGCCGCCCTGCTGCACCTCTGCCGCGGGGACATGCTGATCGCCGTCCCCATGCTTAAGGAGCTGGCTGGCTCCCCGGACCCTCTCGTCGCCAGGGAGGCCATGCGGCACCTCTCGCTCGTCCACAAGCAGGCGGGCGGGTGGAAAGAGGCGGCCCGGATCTGGCAGGACATGCTGTGCCGCGACCCCTTCGATCTCTTCGCCGCCGAGGAGCTGGCCAAGTGGCTCGAGCACCGGAGAAAGGACCACGCCGGGGCCATCGATATCGTAGAAGCGCTCCTGGCCGGCTCGCCCTCCCTGACCCCCTCCGAGAGGGAGAAGCTCTCTTACCGCCTTGAGAGGCTCAGGAGAAAATCGTCGCAGCCCAAGGGACGGCGCCAAGGCCGCCTTGTGACAAAGCCATCATCGAGGCCCTGAAAAAGGCCGTGCGCGGCATGGTCTTCCGAGGGTCCCCTACCCGGCCCGATTTGCATCCGGCATTCCGGACCGGCTGCACTTGCCTGTTCCTTGAGCCGCGAGGCGTCGGGAGCTCTCTCCACGAGATGGGAGCACTCGAATTATACTTGAGTTTTCCCGATTTCCTGACGATAGCGTAATCACTTTTATGATTACATTTCCCGGACATACTCTCATCGAGCAGATCGACAGCACTTCCCGATGCTCACGGTATCGGGCGCGGGTCGACGGGCAGAACCGGACCGTGGTGATCAAGGTGCTGCATGGCGCAAGGATATCGCCTGCAGAGATGGCCCGCCTGCGCCACGAGCATGCCCTGATCCGCGGCCTCGAGATCGAAGGCATCATCAGGCCCCTTGATGTTATCGAGCTGGACGGATGCATAGCCTTGGTCATGGAGGACTTCGACGGGGTTCCGCTGGGCAGGATCATCGGTGACGGGCTGGAGATCGGCGCCTTCCTCGAGCTCGCCTCCGGACTGGCCGAGATCCTCTCGGAGCTGCACCAGCACGACATAACCCACCGGAGCATCAAGCCCGGCAACATCCTGATCCACAGGGGGAAAAAAAGGATCGGGCTCACCGACTTCGGGATCGCATCCGAGATAGCTCACCTGCACGATGAGATCTACAACCCCTGGGTCATCCAGGAAGTCCTGGCCTACATATCGCCCGAACAGACCGGCAGGATGAACTGCCCGGTCGACTACCGCTCGGATCTCTACAGCCTAGGCGTGACCTTCTACCAGATGCTCACCGGCCGCGTGCCCTTCATCTCGAAGGACCCCATGGAGATCATCCACGCGCACATCGCCCGCTCGCCGATACCTCCTCACACCGAAAACCCGGCCGTGCCGCCCGCGGTCTCCGGCATCGTTATGAAGCTCCTGGCCAAGGCACCCCAGGAGCGATACCAGAACAGCGCCGGACTGCTCGCCGATCTCAGGGAATGCCGCCACCGGCTCCATTCCACGGGCAGAATAGAGCCGTTTACGCTCGCGAGCCAGGACATCTCGACCCGGTTCATCATCCCCCAGCTCCTGGTAGGGCGCGAGGCAGAGCTGGCCCACCTCGGGTCCTCCCTCGACCGGGTGAGCCGGGGACGGGCCGAGGTGCTGCTCGTGTCCGGGGAGCCGGGCATCGGAAAGTCAGCGCTGATCCAGGAGCTCCACAAGCCGATCGTAGCCAGGAGAGGGTATTTCCTTGCAGGCAAGTACGAAGAGCTGCGCAGGTACCTGCCCTACAGCGGCATCATCCAGGCCTTTCAGGCCCTGGCCCGCCATATCCTCTCCGAGAGCGAGGAACGCATCAGGGAATGGAAGCAACGGATAGCAGCCGCACTGGGCGAGAACGCAAGGATCATAACAGACGCCATTCCGGAGATGGTTCCCGTCGTCGGTGAAGGGCCGCCAATAGCGGTCCTGGGCCCGGAAGAGACCCGCAACCGCTTCAACCTGGTCTTCAAGAATTTCGTGCGCGCCCTGTGCGGTCAGTCCCACCCGGTGGTTATCTTCCTCGATGACCTGCAGTGGGCCGATACCGCGAGCCTCAACCTGATCCAGACCATTGCCTGCGATCCCGACCTCAGGTACCTGCTCATCATCGGGGCCTACCGCAACAGCGAGGTCCCGGCCCATCACCCGCTCATGCTCGCCATGGACTCGATCCGGGCCTCGGGTACGCCCATCTCAACCATGAGCCTCGGGCCGCTCGACCCCGAGGACGTCTGCAAGCTCATCGCCACCTTTCTGAGGAACCCGGAGCCCGTCTGCCAGCCTCTGGCGAACCTCATCCACGACAAGACCAAGGGCAATCCCTTTTTCGTGACCCAGTTTCTCAAAACACTCTATGCCGAGCGCCACATCGTGCTCAGTCCCCGGGAAGGGTGGACCTGGGATATCAGGAAGGTGCGGAACCTCAAGGTAACGGAGAATGTCGTGGAATTCCTGGCGGGCAAGCTTGGAGAGCTCGAACCGGAGACCCGGCGGATCATCGAGATCTGCGCCTGCATCGGCAGCCGGTTCGATGCCGACACCCTGGTGGAGATCGCCGGCGAGCCCATGGACCGGGTTCTCACGCTCCTGGATCTCCTCATCACGGAAGGGTTCATCCACCGCAGGGAAGATATGTACCATTTCCATCACGACCGCATCCAGGAAGCCGCCTACTCCCTCCTGTCCGAGGAAGAACGAACAAGGCTCCACCACCAGATCGGCCTCCTGCGCCTGAAGCTCGCCCTTGAAGGGGGGCTCATGGACGGCATCTTCACCATCGCCGACCACCTCAACAAGGCGCACGCACTGATCACCGCCCGCGAAGAACGGATCCGCCTGGCGGATCTCAACCTCAAGGCGGGCCTCAAGGCCAGAGATTCCACGGCCTACCAGGCCGCCGTGAGATATCTCGAGGCAGGCATCGAGCTGCTGCCCGAAGATGCATGGCAATGCGAGTACACGCTCACTTACACCCTGCACACCATGCTGATGGAATGCCAGTACCTGAGCCGCAACTTCGACGAAGCCCAGCATACCTTCGAAATCATCAAGGAGCATGCAGCCAACAGGCTGGACAAGGCCAGGGCCTACACGATCATGGTCGAGCTCTACACCACCATCCGGGCGCCCGGCGACGCTATCCGGCTCGGGCTCGAAGGGCTCACCCTCTTCGGCTGGAAGCTCTCGCAGGACATGGGCAAGGCCCCGGTCACCCTGGAGCTCGTGAAGGCCATGCGCCGGCTCAGGAAGACCGGCCTGAAAGGAGTGCTCGAACTCGGCCGCATGCAGGACGAGGAGCTGCTCGTTCTGCACGATCTCCTTCGCGCAATCGCGACCCCAGCCTTCTATGCCAGCCACAACCTCTTTGCCTTCATCGTGCTCAAGGGGGTCAACGACAGCATACGCTACGGCCACACCCCCCACTCGGCCTCTGCCTTCATGTGCCTGGCGACCATCGTGGGCAATGTCCTGGGCAACTATCCGCTGGCTTTCCGCATCGGCGAGACAGCGCTCCAACTCAACGATATCCTGAACAACCGCAGGATCTACGGCCTGGTCCTGCACATCTTCGCTTTCTTCATCCAGCACTGGAAAAAACACGCAAGACATGACATCGAGATCCATCGCAGGGTCTTCGAGCTGTGCCTGGCCTCCGGGGACTTCATCTACGCCGGGCACAGCATCACCGCGAACGCCTACTGCCGTCTCGTGATCGGCCACCCACTCCAGGATATCATGGACGAGCTCCATACCTACAGCGACTTCATGGCCGGGCTGAAGGATCCGTTCATCACCTCGCAGTACCGGAGCCTGCTCGACACGATCGCCTCGGGCAGCAGGACCGAAGGAGCGGGCGCGGGGACGGACAGCAGATGGGAGCGGGAGAAGAGCCTGGCCCGCCTGCGAAGGCAGGGCAACCTGTTCGGGCTGGGCTACCTGCTCTTTGCCGAAGCCATGGGCCTCTACCTGAGAGGAAGCTACGAAGAGGCCCTGGCGGCCATCCAGGAACTGGACAGCTCCATCAAGGTCCACCTGGGCACCCTCCTGCTGCACGGCCATTATTACTACTACTCCCTCATCCTGACCGCCCTCCTGATCCAGGGCAAGACGGACCGGAAGCGCGCCTTTATGAAGATCATCCGCCGGAACCAGCGAATGCTAGCGAGGTGGTGCCGCTTCTGCAGCGTGAACTTCAGGCACAAGCACGACCTCATCGAGGCCGAGCTGGCGGTCATCGAAGGCCGCAACTCCGACGCCATCCGCCTCTACCACGCAGCCATCGAGGGCGCGCACGAGAACGAGTATCCACTGGAAGAGGCCATGGCCTGCCTGCGGACCGCCGAGTTCTACCTCTCGCGCAACTGCCCGCAGGAAGCCGGGACCTTCCTGGTCATGGCGCACGATATCTACCGGCGCATCGGCATGAAGGCAAAGGCCGTGCAGCTCGAGAAGCTGCACCCCTTTCTCGCCTCAGGCCAGTCCGATGGTGACGCCGTGCAGGACGGCCCGGAGGCTGCAGCCCGCCGAAGCGCCTCATCCATGCTCGACCTCGCCACGGTCATGCAGGCTTCCCAGGCCATATCGAGCGAGATCGTGCTCGAGAGACTGCTCAAGAAGCTCATACATATCTTCCTCACCAATGCCGGAGCCCAGCGGGGGGCGCTGATCCTGGAAAAGGACGGCAAGCTCTTCGTGGAGGCGAGCAAGGAGGCCGAGACCGGCGAGGTGAGGGCCCTGCACTCGGAGCCGCTGGATGCCTGCAAGAGCCTGGCGCGGTCCGCGGTCCACTACGTGCATCGAACCTGCCAGGACCTCATCGTGGGCGATGCCAGGGAGGAAGGGACCTTCCAGCACGATCCCTATGTAAGGGACCGTGAGTGCAAGTCCATTCTATGCGCGCCCATCATGAACAAGGGGCAGCTCACCGGGATCATATACATGGAAAACAATCTGATCCCGAACGCCTTCACCCCTGAACGTCTCGAGCTGCTGCGCCTCATATCGGCCCAGGCGGCCATCTCCATCGAGAACGCGCGGCTCTTCGAGCTGGCGACCACGGACAGCCTGACCAGGCTCTTCGCGCACCGTTACTTCCAGGTCCTGCTCGACCGCCAGATCAGGGACTTCGAGCGCTTCCAGCGTCCGTTCTCACTCGTCATGCTGGATATCGACGACTTCAAACAGGTGAACGACTCGTACGGGCACCTGGAGGGCGACCGCATCCTCAAGGCCGTAGCCAACTGCCTCAAGAACAACACCCGGGCCGTCGACCTGCCGGCCCGCTACGGGGGAGACGAGCTCGTGATCATCCTGCCCGAGACCGGGACGGACCAGGCGCGTGCCGTGGCCGAGAAGCTCCGGGCCTGCGTGGAGGAGCTCGAGATCCCTCTCGACGGCAGGCGCATGAGCCCGACCGTCAGCCTGGGCGTCGCCACATTCCCCTTCCATGCCCAGGACAGGCAGGGCCTGATCCGCTGTGCCGACGCGGCACTGTATGCGGCGAAGCGCGCGGGCAAGAACTGTGTGTGCGTGGCCGACCCTCCCCCGCCCCGCTGATTCGCACCTGGGAGCCCCAGAGGGGAAATCCTTAATACTGGCTGAGACCGCCCTGCGCTTGAGCGGCCGCGAATGGACGGGCTCAGTCCGCGAACTCCTTGAGGAACAGGTGCTCCGCATCGTACGTGCCGATAAGGATGAGCTCGTCGCGAGGCGTGAGCACGGTGTCGGGCATGGGGTTGATCATGGTGGCGCCCTGTCTCTGCAGGGCCACGACCGTACACCCGGTCCGCTCCCGGATGCCGGATGCGGCCAGCGTCCTGCCCTCCAGGGACCTGGGAATCTTGAGATTGAAGATGTTGAGCCCCTCGGCCAACAGCAGGGTGTCCTCGTTCCTTAAGAAATTGAAGATCACGCTCGCACCCAGCGAGGCGTACGACATCACGAAGTCGGCGCCTGCGCGGTGCAGGGTGGAGACGTTGCGGTCGTTGTTCGCCCGGGACAGGATCTGAAGGTCCTGCCTGAGACTCCTGAGATACTTGGTGAGGTAGATGTTCGTATCGTCGTCCCGGGTGGTGATCAGGGCAGCCGGCGCCTTCTCCACCCATGCCTTCTGGAGGACCTCGATGTCTGCGGCGTCGCCGATCACGTAGTGCTCCCGGTCCTGCCCCTTCTTCCGGGACTTCTCGATGATGAGGTACGGGATATCCTTTTCCTTGAACCGCCTCGCGATGACCTTGCCGATGCGCCCGCCTCCGATGATGATCACCGGATCACCCGCGATCTTGTAGATGTGGTAGAAGGAGTACACCTCGTCGTATTCGGCCACGGACTGGGCGGAGCCTGCCAGCACCAGGACGCTGCTTCGGTCGATGACCGTGTCCGCGCGGGGGATGGTGAACTTTCCCCTCTCCCAGATGCCCACCACGGTCAGCCCGAAAGTCTCTCTCAGCCCGCTCTGCGCCAGGGTCTTGCCTTCCAGCGGGGTGCCGATGGCCGGGGATTGCACGATGAGGAGGTCCTGGTACCGGGCGATCAGGTTGGACTTGCAATCGCCCGCAATGGTCCAGCCGGCGAGCGAGTTGCCGAGGATATCGTAGATCTGCAGCACTCGGGAGCTGCCGGCCATCTCGAGGATGTCCACCGAGTGGGGGGATTCCGCGGTGGTGATGATGGGGACCCTGTCGCTCGCTTCGCGCACCGTGAAGGCGACGTTGGTGTTCACCTGGTCGCTCATGGTGGCAACCACCAGCGCGGCCTGGTCTACCCGGAGCCTGCGGTACGTCTCGGGGTCGTCGATCTTGCCCAGGACCACCTTCACCCCGAGGTTGAAGAGCTCAAGCGCGCGCTGAAGGTCCTCGACCACGACCACATAGTTCTGCCGGTAGTCCCTGAGCTTCTCGATGAGCGATGCGGTGACCGCGTCATATGCCGTGATGATCACGTGGCCGCTGGTTTCCGGGGGCAGCTCGCGGGGGGTGCGCCTCCGGGCCTCGGACTCCATCCAGGGCGCGAAGAAGAACTTGATGAAGATGAACGGCAGCAGGATGAGCAGGAACACCACCCCGGAGATGAGCACGAGGATGGAGAAGGCCTTGCCGATGTCCTGGGTGAAGGTGATGTCTCCGAACCCCAGAGTGGACATGACCACCAGGGTCCAGTACAGGCCCGTGATCCACGAATGCTCCTGTCCCTCGGCGAGCATGAGGTAGTGAAAGATCACGCTGTAGACGATGATGAGCCCGAGGAGAACCGCTAGGTACCTGAGGAGCACCCGGATATTGGTCTCGCTCACCCGGCCCCGGGCCAGGGTGCTGAGAATTGCGGACAGGAACTTCATAATAGCGTCATCTCGTTCAAATATTTTATTTTTTTGCACTATACCCGAAACCATGTATGCACGCAACGGGGCTGTACCCGGGATAGAATCGGGTCTTTCAAGGCCCTGGGCAGGGCTGCCGGGCGCGGTTCCAGCCATGATAACGGGTTGAATTCCAATACGGAATTTTGAGTGCTCGGAGGCTGGTTTGGTGAGTGAATACCTGGAGGTGCAGGGCGTCTTCCATGGGGCCATGCGGCGCTGCCCGCTCCTGAGGCGGGAGACTTCCGCAACCGGGTCTCTCCATCCCGCGGGAAGGTTCCCGCGATGGAGGCAGCACAACGGCTCCCGGCCCACCTCTCACACCTCCGGATCTTTGAGCTGCACGCGCCCGGGCAAGTTCAAAGGGTTTTTTGCCGAAAGGAATATTGACCCTTACTGGGGGTTGAATGCCCCGTTTGAGCAAAGGCTTCAACCATGGCCATGCGTTTGCAGCATACGGCGCATTCGCTTCCGGGGAGCGCGCCGGTCGGAAATGAGGGAGGCTTAAGGCAAGACATGTTCGAGCCCGAGGAGAGAATCAGGTTTCTCAGGAGCCATGGCACGCACTGCATGGCTACGAGCCTGTTCCAGCCGGGCATGTCTTTCTTCGACATGCCCGGCGTGGGGTTCATCGGCTACAGGAAGAAGTGGGGGACCGCCGTGGCCCTGGCCGAGCCGGTCTGTGACCCGGCTTCATGGGAGGAGATCGTGCGCGCGTTCCTGGCCTTTTCCGGGAATGCCGTCTTCCTGCAGGTCTCCCGCCCGTTTGCGCTCATGCTCCACGAGCGCTTCGGCTACCTTGCCACCCAGTGCGGGATCGAGACCATCGTCCACCTCGAACGGTTCGATCTCAAGGGCAGGAAGAAGCAGGTCATCCGGACCGCGGTCAACAAGGCGAACAAGGACGGAGTTCTCTTCGTAGAAAAGGACCGCCCGGACCCGGAGGTCGAGGGCCTCACCCAGACCTGGATACAGACCAGGCGGCTCGAGGGCAAGCAGCTCACCATTCTCGTGAGGCCCCTGGACGGTGGCTTCCAGGAGGACGTGAGGCACTTCTACGCCTACCTGGGCTCCAGGCTCATCGGCGCCATCCAGTTCGATCCCCTCTACCGGCAGGGGAGCATCTGCGGCTATGTGCCCAACGTATCGCGGTTCGATCCGGCCTTCAAGCAGGGCATCTTCTATGCGCTCATGGTCCACGCCATGCAGAAGTTCCGGGACGAGAACATCGAGTATGTAAACCTGGGTCTCTCTCCCTTCGTGCTGGACCCTTCGGGCGAGGAGTTCGAATCCGAGATCGTCCGGCTGATATTCCGCACACTCTACCGCTACGGGAACCGCCTCTACAGCTACCAGGGGCTCGACTTCACCAAGCAGCGCTTCCAGGGCGAGGAGGTAAAGACCTACTACGTCCACCGGTACCGGCTTCCGGTCACCCTGCTTGCGTTTCTGTGCATGGATCTCTAGGGCCCCCACCCGCGGCCCTTCTGCCCGCAAGAAGGGCTGCCAACACTCAGGCAATCCGGCACGGGTCCCGCCGTCTCACCCGGCTATACCGTTACATTTTTTAGCTGAAACGTTACACTCCCTGTATACCGGCACCCCCGTCCGGGGCCGGGTTCCGCCATCCGCCGGGGCCTCCCGCAGTTGAGGGCGATTCCGCACCA
>JBASVF010000164.1:0-6001 GCA_049275795.1 Desulfomonilia bacterium | reverse complement strand
CGCCAAGGGTTATCCAGTCCGAGCATTCACGCCCTCCCTCGTACCTCTTGATGAGAGCGGATAAAAAGCACGCTCTGGGACCTCTTCCCCTTTCTCCGGAGACACACGGACGCGACAGGCAGGATCTTCAGTGAAATTCCCCATAACGGATTGGAAGAATCATCCGGGATGATCATAAAAGAGGAGATGATTGCTACCAAATTACTCTTTTTGTGATTTAATCATCTTATTAATTAGTTTTATCTGTTTGTTATGTTTTTATTATATTCTTGATTCAATTGAATTTACCTGAAAGGGATTAATGTATGTGACTTGATGGGAAGAATGTGATAAGTTGTTATCATGATTTTTGGTTTGGCTTGCGGAGGCTTTCGGTTTCCCGGTGTTCCTTCCCCTGAGCGCCTGGCGTTGTGCGGCCTGGCGACCATCAGCAACTTTCACAACATGGAGTACAGCCATGGATATGAAGCGCGATTACTATGAAGACATCGAGATCTTCAGCAGCGGAACGGTTCTCTTCTGGTCCATAGCCCTGCTTGTCGTCCTCTTTACCCTGCCCCTGTACTTCTCGAGCTACAGCATCTATCTCTTCAACATCATTTTCGTACACGTAATACTGGCCGTGGGGCTCAACATCCTCGTGGGCTACACGGGCCAGATCTCCCTGGGCCATGCCGGGTTCTTCGCCATCGGGGCGTACGGCACGACCCTCCTCATGACGCACATGGGAATCCCTTTCTTCGTAGCAATCCTGTGTGCAGGCCTGATCGCGGCCTTCTTCGGCTTCATCATCGGCCTGCCCGCCCTGAGGCTGGAGGGTCCCTACCTTGCCATTGCCACGCTGGGCTTCGGGCTCACCATCATGCATATCATCGGAAGGTGGGAGATCTTCGGCGGAAGGATGGGCATCCAAGCCCCGCCCCTGGATATCGGGATCCCCCGGCAGGGATTGAGCATCCTGCTCGATTCCGACGTGAAGATCTACTACCTGATCCTCATCATTACCATCATCATGGTAATAGGCGCCAGGAACATGATGAAAACGCTCATCGGCAGGGCCTTTGTGGCCATTCGCGACGATGATATCGCCGCTGAGGTCATGGGAGTGAACCTGCTTGCCTTCAAGACCCTTTCCTTTGCAGTGAGCGCGTTCTACGCAGGGATCGCGGGCGGGCTCTTCGGTTTTGTGCTGGGCTTCTTCGACCCCTTCACCTTCAACCTCGTCCTGTCCATCATCTTCCTTGTCATGGTGGTGGTTGGAGGGCTCGGCTCGGTGCTGGGGGCGGTCATGGGTGCCGCGCTCATCACCTACCTCCAGTACGACCTGCTGAAAAACATCGATGAGATCCCGTATCTCGGGGATCTCCTGGTAATGGTGTCCAGGAAGTGGTTCACCGTGATCGGCCTTGAGAATTTCAACAACATCATGCTGGGTCTCATCATGCTCGGCATCGTCATCTTCGAACCCCTGGGCATGTTCGGCATCTGGATACGGATCAAGAAGTACTGGAAAACCTGGCCGTTCTAACCGCTGGCAGAGGAGAGCAGAGACCATGATCGAACAACTGATCATCGAGGGACTGGCAATCGGAGCGTGTTACGGGCTCTTCGGCGTCGCAGTGGCCATCATCTACAAGACCTCGGAGGTGGTAAACTTCGGCCAGGGCGAGATGGGCATGATCTCGACATTCGTTGCCTACCACATCCTGGCCCAGTACGGTCTGCCCTTCTGGCTTGCCTTTCTGATCACCCTGGTCTTTGCCGTGCTGCTGGGCATGTTCATCGAGTTTTTCTTCCTGCGTCCTGCAAAGGACCCCACCGTGCTCGGGCTCATCATCATAACCCTTGGCGCCGAGATGCTGCTCATGGGGCTTGCAGGCTGGAAGTGGGGGGCCGAGCAGAAGGCCTTCACCTTCCCGCTCTCGGTCCAGGTCACCCACGAGCCCATCCCGGGGCTGAAGCTGAACGAATGGTCCATGGGTGTATTCATCCTGGCTGCGCTGATCATGGTGATGCTCTTCCTGTTCTTCCGGTACTCGAGACTCGGCATCGCCATGCGGGCGACGCAGCAGAACCAGAACGCGGCCAAGATTATGGGGATCAAGGTGGAGAGGGTCTTTTCCTTCACCTGGGCCTTAAGCTCCCTCATCGGGGCCGTGGCGGCGATGTTCTTTGCCGCCAGGTCGGTTCTCGACCCCAACTTCATGATGGAGCCTTTCATGAGGGCGTTCGCGGCAGCCGTTTTGGGCGGTCTGACCAGCATCCCCGGCGTGGTGATGGGTGGGCTCATCCTCGGGCTGATCGAAAACTTCTTCGGATTCGCTTGGCCGGCATGGAAGCCTATCGTGGCATTCGTGGTGATCATCATCATCCTCACGGTCAAGCCGAGCGGGCTCTTCGCAAGACACTACGTGAAAAAGGTATAGCAGATGGCTCCCGAGCGGAAAGCCTTGCCGCGAATCATTCCGGCGGCAATCGTATTGCTGGTGCTTGGCGCACTGGCCATCGGGTTCTTCTTCGAGAAGACCCGATACTTCATGGAGATGCTCTATGAACGTCCGCGGCTCGAGAAAACACTCAAGGGTTATTTCGCCGCCGAGATGAGAGGCGACCTGGGCACGGTGTACGGCTACCTGGCACCTTCTTCAGATTACCGGGAAACCCACACCTACCAGGATTTCCTGAAGGAGATGAGCTCATCCCCGGTGAAGATCCTCAGCTACGAGATCGTGGATATCTATGGGCTGAGGCCCAATAACGACCCCGAACATTACCCCCGGGTCGAGCGCTTTGCCCAGGTTGAGGTGGACGTGGTCGTTCAGTACACGGATACAGGGTCAACTGCGGAGTATAACTTTTGTTTTACCTTCCTCAAGGAAGGCGGCTCCTGGTTCAAGGGATGAAAGGCCGGAATGCGGCCCCTTACGTGAAGGCAGGTTCTTATACGTTACAGATGAGCTGCCGCAAGAGGCAGCGATAAGGAGGAAACCATGAAGGGGACGAGGAGTATGGTGGTGAGTCTGTTGGTTTTCGGTGCCCTGCTCGCGATGCCCGCCCTGGGTGTCGCCGGAGCACCGGGCTTCGACGACAAGGAGATCAGGATCGCCCAGTGGGGCCCCCAGACCGGGCCTGCGGCGCCCTGGGGGTCGGTTGCACGGGGTAGCGACCTCCTCTTCCAGCTCGTAAACGAAGAGGGAGGCATCCACGGCAGGAAGATCAAGTACTTCATCAGGGACGACCAGTACAACCCCGCCCAGACCAAGGCCGTGGTCAAGGAGCTGGTCGAGCGCAGGGGCATATTCGCCTTCGTGGGGGGCGTGGGAGCGGCCTGCGGCATGGCGGTCAAGGACTACTTGGCCGAGCACAAGGTGATCTGGGTGGGACCGTCTACGGCCATTAACGAGTACGTGTTCCCGGTAAACCCCTATCTCTTCGGCATCTACCCGCTCTACCAGGACGAGGCGAGCATTCTCACCAAGTATGCGGTCGAGAAGCTGGGTGCAAAGAAGATCGGGTTCCTCTACCAGAACGACGCGTACGGCAAGGATGGGCTTGCAGGCTGCAAGCAGCGGCTCAAGGCCTATAACATGACCCTGGTCGAAGAGGTTCCGGTGGAGCCCAGCGAGAAGGACCTGTCATCCCAGCTGCTCAGGCTTAAGAACTCGGGCGCCGAGGTCGTGTTTATGTGGGTGAACCCCACCACCGCAGTCATCACGCTCAAAACCAGCGCCACGATCGGCTTCAAGCCCCAGTGGTTCTCCTCCGACACCCTGTCCGACTACCCTCTCATGGACACCCTGACAGGGGGCCTCTGGGAAGGCGTGATCACCGGGGCGTTCGGCATGCCCCCCCTGTCCGATCACCCGCTGATGGTCAAGTATCGCGAGGCGGTCAAGCGTTTCGCCCCCGAAGAGCGGTGGGGAACCTTCTACCTGGCCGGCACCCTGTATGCCGAGCCTCTCGTGGAGGCGCTCAGGCGCGTCGGCCCGAACTTGAGCACCGAGGCATGCCTCAATGCGCTCAACAACATCCGCAACTTCCAGGGCATCGGACCGGTGATCAACTGGTACCCCGACCAGCACCAGGGAACCGATTCCATCCAGATCCAGCAGAGCGGGCCCAAGGGGAGCTATATTCTGCTCCAGGACTGGCAGTCCAACGACCTTGCCGACTGGAAAAAGTATTGAGCCGGGCCCTGGCTTACGCATCGAGGCAAGAGTTCCCCGGGAGCAGCCTTCCGGGGAGCTCTCAAGTCCCCAGGGCTTGAACAGAGGAGAGAACGCGTATGTCCCACTTCGCAGTGGATAAAATCAGCATCAGCTTCGGCGGCATAAGGGCCGTGGACGGGGTGAGCTTCGATGTCAGGCAAAACTCAATCTTTTCCATCATCGGGCCCAACGGCAGCGGCAAGACCACGATATTCAACATGATCAGCGGCATATACAAGCCCGACTCCGGGAGGGTCCTCCTCGACGGCGAGGATCTCACCGGGCTGTCCCCGGACAGGATCGCCCGCAAGGGAATCGCCCGGACCTTCCAGAACATCCAGCTCTTTGGCAATGCCACGGTCATGGACAACCTCATGCTCGGCAGGCACATCCACATGAAGGCGGGCGTCTTGAGCGGCTTCTTCATGCTGGGCAGGTGGACTCCCTGCGCACGCGAGGAGGTGCGGCACCGTGAGATCGTGGAGCACATCATAGACTTCCTCGATCTCCAGTCAGTTCGAGACCAGTTCGTCTCCAGCCTGCCCTATGGCAAGCGCAAGCTCGTTGAGCTGGGCCGGGCCCTGGCCCTGGAGCCAAAGGTCCTGCTGCTGGACGAGCCGTCCGCAGGCATGAACACCGAGGAGAAGGACGATCTGAGGATCTGGATCAAGGACATCCAGGAAGATTACCGGGTCACCATCCTGCTCATCGAGCACGACATGAACATGGTGATGGGCATCTCGGACCGGATCCTGGCCATCAACCAGGGCGTGCCGATCATCGAAGGCACTCCCGCCGAGGTTCAGAAACATCCGGATGTCATCGCCGCCTACCTGGGCGAGGAGGAAAGCGATGCTCACGATAAAGAACATCGAGACGTGGTATGACCTGATCCGGGCGCTCCACGGGATCTCCTTCGAGATCAGGCAGGGCGATATCGTAGCCCTGCTCGGCAGCAACGGCGCGGGCAAGACCACTACCTTGAAGACCATCATGCGTCTGCTGGACGACGACCAGCCCGAGAAAGGCACCATCGAGTTCATGGGCCGGCGCATCGACCGGCTCGACACCGAGGAGATCGTGCGTCTGGGCATCAGCTACGTGCCGGAAGGGAGAGAGGTGTTCCCGGAGCTGAGCGTCATGGAGAACATCCTCATGGGCGCCTACACCCGCAGGGACAAGAAAGGAATACGTGACGACATCGAATCGATGCTCAAGCTGTTCCCAATCCTGGGCAAGCGAAAAGACCAGCAGGCCGGGCACCTGAGCGGTGGAGAGCAGCAGATGCTGGCCATCGCCAGGGCGCTGATGAGCAGGCCCAAGCTGCTCATGCTCGACGAGCCCTCCCTGGGCCTCTCCCCGCTGCTTACCAAAGAAATCTTCAACATCATCAAGAGAATCAATGCCGAGGGCGTCACCATCCTCCTGGTGGAGCAGAACGTGAACATGGCGCTCAAGTACTCGGATTTCGCCTATCTCATGGAGAACGGGAGGATCGTGCGGGCCGACAAGCCACAGGTGCTCCAGGAGGACGAGGATGTCAAGGAGTTCTACCTGGGCATCGCCACGGAGCAGTCGGTCAAGGGGTACAAGCGGTACCGCCGCAAGGTCCGGTTCAGGTAAGAAAGGGGGAGGACAGCCAGCATGGAACAGTTCGAGAGACCAACCGACGAAGCCCGGACGCTTCCCCAGGCCCTGAGGATACTGGCGAGGATACAGCCTGAACGGGTGGCCATGCGCATGAAGGAGTACGGGATCTGGCACGATATCACCTGGGAGCAGTACGCCAGGAC
>JBASVF010000163.1:0-5698 GCA_049275795.1 Desulfomonilia bacterium | reverse complement strand
CGGTACGAGGGGAACGGGCTGTGATCCAGCTGGATGAACCAGTCGGGGTGCTCGATCACCCACTTCGAGTAGATGCCTGTGTGGTTGGGCACCATGTCGGTGGCGAGACGGATGCCGTAGCCCATGGCCCGCTGCTTCAGATTCTCGAAGGCCTGCCTGCCGCCCAGGTCCCAGGCTATCGAGTAATCGTAGATGGAGTATGCCGACGCAGCCGCCTCGGGGTTGCCGGTGAGCTGTTTGATCCGGCGTGAGGCAGGACTGCGCTCCCAGATGCCGATGAGCCACAGCCCGGTGATGCCCCAACGCGCGAGCTGCTCGAGCTCTTCGTCCGGGATCTCGTCGAGCCGCGAGATGCTGCGGCCGTACTTGCGGGAGAGCTGGAAGAGCCACACGTAGGTGCTCTTGGCGATGAGGACCAGGTGCGGCATCCAGTCGATATCGGGGCTGAACCGCTCGATCTCCTCGTACTCCCTGGCCCCGAAGCGGGGGACGAGCGCCGGCCCCGGGCCGAAGAACCTTACCCGGTGCTCCTCGCGGTAGAAGTCCATGCCCTTGAGGATGCGCAGCAGCAGGTCTTTGAGCAGGTATCCCCAGTTGTTCCGGATATACTCGAGCTGCCCGTAGAGCGAATCCGGCGAGGCCTTGGCGGGTGCGCTCAGCAACTCAAGCAGGCTCTGCCCCTGGGGGCCGAAGCCGGGCTGGGAGGCGAAGAAGCCCTCCAGGCTCTGCATGATCTGCGGGTAGCGGGTCAGCTCCTCGAGGGGAGAGTCGTCGAAGAGCTCGAGAAACTGCATGAAGGCCGGGTTCTCGTTGGCCAGGAAGAGCATGATCATCTCCTCGAGGGAGATGAAGCGGTTCCGGGTGCCCGCAGTGGCGCCTGAGAGGTAGTCACGGGCCGATATCCTGCCCTGGTAGACGGCTACGGGCGGGAAGTGGTCGGTGAAGACGCCCAGGGTTTCCTCCACTTCCCCGGCCTTCTCCTGCGCATGCGAGTAAGCCTCGGCCATGACCGTGGGCTTTATGGTCCTGCGGTAGAGCTCCACCATGTAGTGCAGGATCTCGTCGATGAGCCCCATGGCATAGATGTCGCTCGCACTGACCAGGGCCGCAGGGCTTTCGGCCGCACCGCGGAGCCGGTTCATCTTTTCCGCGAACCTGCGGGCCATGGAGAAATCGGCCAGGATTACGTTACCGGTGATGGAGAACAGGGCTTCCTCGAAGTGATACCTGTCTCTTGACTTCCTGGATATGTGGAACTCAAACATGCGCCTACGCTCTCTCGCATGATCATGGCGACCGTTTCGGAAACCACTTCTCTCTACGGCCCCTTACCTTGTTATCCGGGCCGGACCGTGGCCGTGTCATGACAATAGAGTAGAATCTAGGAGAAAGGTTCTCCACAGTCAAGCTGCAATCACCTGAAAAACCGCAACTTCCGCAGCGTGCACGCTCAATGATCATGTGAAGGAGGGATCCCACCGGGGAGCCGTCAAGAGCGATCCCGGTTCATGATGATGAAGCTGCCCTCGGGCGCGCCCAAGTCCCGGGACACCACCGGGCACTTGACCATCATGAGGTGGAAGATCCCGCGGCCGGGTGCCTCGAAGGTCTCGTAGTTGCCCTGCCCCTTGGCGATGATCACTTCGGCCTCTTCGAAGCACGTGAGGAATTCCTCGGAGCAGAGCGTAAGCGGGGTGCCCGGTGCATCGGACCCGCTGGCGATCACCCGGCAGAGCCCGGAAAGCCCGGCCTGCCGGGCGTCCAAGAGCGTGGCGTCGTTGATGACGGGCGCGGACCTGACCGCGCAGGTGACCCGGTGAGGTCCGATGAGCTCGATCAGGAGGCGGTCGAGAACGATCTCACCTGCGTTGTCGGCCACGTAGAGCACGCGCCCTGCCCGGCCGAGGCGCTCCACGAGCTCGGGGGAGTGGTCCACGGCAAAGGGGGTTTCGAGGGCGCGCAGGATCGTGGCTTCCACCTCGATCTCGGGGCTTGCCTGAGCGCCGAAGTCGATGATGTTGCCGGCAACGGCCATGCGAATCGCAGTCTCGAGCGGCCGGGGGCGCAAGGCGATGAGCCCGCGGAGCCGGGGCTCAAGGGAAAGGGCCGTGCGGTTGTAGAAGTCCTTTCTTTCCCCGAAGGGGTCACCCCTGCACCCGGTTTCCCTCAACAGGCGGTAGATCTCCCTGGTGAACAGGGGCGGCGGGCTTGCGTAGTCGAACCGGGCCGCCTCTTCGAGCACTCGGCGCATGAAGCCCTCCCGCTCCCGGGGAGGAAGGTTCTCCTCGGCCAGGGATGAGGCCTGCCTCACCAGGCAGGCGATGCACGTCGGGTGCGTGCGCATGCCCCTCACCGTGAATCTTGCGCCTTTTCTCCAGGAATCTGCTCGAGAATGGCGGCGACGATCTTTTCGAAGGCCTTGCCTGCCTCGGTTTTGCCGGAATTGTGCACAAAGGGCTTGCCCTCGTCGGTGTCCCGGACGATCTGCGGCTCGATGGGCACGGCGCCCAGGAACCGCACGCCCAACTCATCGGAGGCCTTCCTGCCCCCGCCGGTCTTGAAGAGCTCGATGGTCTGGCCGCAGTGCGGGCACACCAGCCCGCTCATGTTCTCGATAACGCCTAGGGGCTTGAGCGCCAGGGCCCGGGCGAACTCGATGTTCTTTCGCGAGTCGAGGAGCGCAACGTCCTGCGGTGTGGTGATGATCACCGCGTAGGGTGAGTTCACCGTCTCGGTACCCTTGATGATCTGCGCGATGGATAGAGGCTCGTCGCCCGTTCCCGGAGGAAGGTCCACCACGAGGAAATCGAGGTCTCCCCAGCTCACGTCCTTCAGGAACTGCCTCATCACCGTGTGTTTCATGGGGCCGCGCCAGATCACGGGCGTGTCCGGGTTCTCGAGCAGGTATCCCACCGAGACCACCTTGATGCCGCCGATCGTCTCCACGGGCAGGATGTTGCCCTCACTGTCGCCCATGAGCCTTGAGTTCTCCACCCCCAGGATCTTCGGGATGTCGGGCCCGTGTATGTCGCCGTCGAGCACGCCAACCCGGTAGCCCTCACGGGCGAGGCTGACGGCGAGGTTCGCGGAGACCGTGGACTTGCCCACCCCGCCCTTTCCGCTCATTACCATAATGGTGTTCCGTATCCGGGAGAGCTGCTGCTCGAGCTTCATCTTCTGCTCCTGCTGCTCTTTTTCCGGTGTCTTTTCCTGTATCTTGCAGAGGTTGTCTGCCATATCGTTCTCCCTTCGGAAATCGCAGGTAGATCCTGCCTACCACATATTCCACGGCAAGACAATGCCGCCCGTCTTCCCCTCATGCGATCCTTTTCCCTGAGAATGAGGGAGACTTTTCTTCCTCTTGAAGGGGCAAGTTTTTTCCCAGAAGGTACCGTCGCTTAAGTTTTCCATCACCGGGCATGACGGATTTCCATGGCTTGAAAGCCGCCGGGCGTGGCACCACGCTTGCAGGATGCGGGTGCAGTACATCTCGGGGAACATTGACATCGAGGCTATCCACGGCCCCGGCGCCAGCGCCGGGCACTTCCAGGACATGGAAGAACCAGGGTAAACCACGGAGGCAGGTTCCATGGTAAGAGCATTCGGCAGGTTTCTGCGGGCGGCATCGATCCTGATGGCGCTCTGCGCGGCCTCGAGCTGCTGGAGCGAAGCCCGGGCCGCTTCCTGGGAGGCGGGTTTCCCGGGCAGAGAGCCACTGTACGCCGGGGCAGGCAAGGCCGACATCACCGGGACCCCGGCCATGGTCGTCTTCATGGGCATGGCTGACCCGAGCCAGACCGGGCAGGGACTGCTCATGCGTACCTATGCCCGCGCCTTTGTCCTGAAGCAGGGAGACAGGAAGATTGCGTATGTCTCCGCTGACTTGTGTATGATCTTCCAGGGCGTCAAGCAGGAGGTTGCCAGGAAGCTTCGCAACGAGGGCTGGTCAGAGGAAAACATCATGCTCCAGGGCACCCATACGCACGGCGTGCCCGGGGGCACCTCGCACTACCTCATGTACAACCTGCCGGGGATGGGCTTTGTCCGGGAAAACTTCCAGGTGCAGGTAAGCGGCATCGTGGCCGCCATCCGAGAGGCCGAGTCTTGCCTCGCCCAGGTCGAGCCGAGGATCAGCCAGGGGCTCCTCTTCCAGTGCGGATGGAACCGCTCACCCCGGGCCTACCTGAACAACCCCCAGGCCGAGATCGAGCACTACGGCCGCGTCTCCCACCTCACCTCCATCGACCACGAGGAAGGCTTCTCCAACATCGAGAACCTCGACCCGGGGGACCGCGAGCACACCGATGACGGGCTCTCCACGGGCTACGCGGGCGGCGTGGACTGGAACAACACGAACAAGCGCATGACCCTGCTGAAGCTGGGCGACAGCGCCATGGTCAACTGGTTTGCCCTGCACCCCACCACGCTCGGCGCGCGGTTCCGCTACGTCTCGGGCGACAGCAAGGGCTATGCGTCGATCCTCTGGGAGCGCATGTTCCCGGGCGCCATCGGCGCCTTTGCCCAGGCCGACTGCGGCGATGTCTCGGGGAACATCCGTTACGGCCCTCCCAGCATTACCGGCGATTTCGACTGGATGCACGCAAAAGAGCTCGGCGAGCGCCAGCTCAAAAGGGCCCTCGAGCTCTACAACGACATCGAAAGCCTCGAACGCCCGCTAACGCCCCTCATAGACTACCGGCACCTGTACGTGAACATGTCCTGTGTTGCCAGCCGGGACCCGGCCGTACCGTGGAGAACGTGCAGGGCCTCGATCGGCGGCCCCATGTCTGCTGGCAGCACCGAGGACTCGCGCTCGCCCCTACCGCTGTACCGCGAGGGCATCACGGTGGACGACCTGGCACCGGGCGGCAGGGCCACCCCAGCGGAGCGGGCTGCTTCATTCGTTTTCCCGGGCGCGCTCGGGCTGATCTCGCCCCCGGCGATCAGGTCCCTGTCCCCTGAGTACCGGAGGTTGCAGCACCCCAAGACCATCCTGCTGCCAAGCGGCTGCACCCTGTTTCCCGCGCAGGACGGGGACACGGGCAGGATCATGATGGTCCCCTTAAGCCCCGAGATCCTTCCGGTGCAGCTCTTCAGGATCGGCGAGCTCATCCTGTGCGGCATGCCCGTTGAGGTCACCACCATGGCCGGCCGTCGTATCGAGAACACCATCAAGCTCGTCTTCAACGGCGATGCCGACGGCGACGGCTGGGCGGACGAGGAGGGGCCCGTTCGCTACGTGGTGGTATGCCAGTGCGCCAACGCCTATGCCGGCTACCTCACGACCCCGGAGGAGTACCTGGTACAGCACTACGAGGGGGCCTCCACGCACTTCGGCCCGCACGAGCTCGACGCCTTCCTGCAGGTGATCGGGGACCTGGCCGTTTCCATGCGGGACAACACCCCTCTCGATCGTAGCGAGGAGCCCAAGCCCCTCTACCTGAACGGATCGTGGATGGCGGAGGTCTTTCCCGGCCGCCTGCTGTGGCCGCTCTTCGACCGCCAGAGCGCCTCGCGGCCCTTTGGCGGCATCGCCCAAGGACCTCGCTTCGAGGTGGACAATGACGGCACCCGTTACCTCAAGCTCACGGTGTGGGGGGCCTTTCCCAACCGCAACCTGATGACGGGAGGCACCTTCATGACCGTCAGGACCCCGCCCAACCCGTCGTACGTCCGTGCGCCTCGGGACTGCCTGTAC
>JBASVF010000162.1:0-1811 GCA_049275795.1 Desulfomonilia bacterium | reverse complement strand
ACAGTTTGGCATGCGGGGCGAGGCGTGGGGTTTCCCGATGTGACAAACTGGCAAAAGCGCTCCCAAGGCCGCCGACAGGCCGTGACATTCTGACAGCAAAAACGAGGGGCTATTCCTTGAGCCGTATGAAGAGGGATCCGTCTGAGACCCTGAGGTCTTCGACGCCCGCGGAAAAGAGGTCCCAGAACCCGCCCTGCCCGCCGAACTCGCGAATAAGGTCGATGTCCTTGATATTGCCGAGCCAGGCATTGGGGATGGGCACCCCGCCAATACTCACGCCGCGGACGGCGACAACGGGCCTTCCAGCCTCGTAGCCCAGGCGAATGCCGCAGTTGAGTCTGATGGTCTTGCCCCCGAGCACGGGAAAGTCACGGTCCACAGGGATGAGCAGCCTGACGCTGAGCATGTCCTTCGAGAGATCGAGGGCGACCCGCCTGGCTGTTTCCTCGTCCCGTGCGATGAGCGCGTTGAGCTCCCGTTCGGAAAGGACGATCGTGCGCTTTGCATCGTCCTCCCGGTAGGGCTCGGGTTGGAGCCGACCGCGATCGGATCCGCCGGTTCGAGCCGGATCCATGGATGACTGCTCGAGGCGGTCGAGCTTCACTTCAAGCGCCTGCCGCTCACCCTGGGTGAGCTCGGTCGGGATAAAGGGGCTCGCGTAGAGGTTGTGCCTCACCCACCAGAGGCTGAGCACTGCCATCACGATGAGGACCATAGCCGCGACACCCGCGGCACGGAGGCCTCGCGAGCGGCCTCGACCCGTTTTTCCCTGAACATCTTCCGCCGGCATGGGGTTCCTTCTCACAGCCCTGGGATCGAAAAAGCCCTGCTGTGATGAAAGCATCTCTTAACAGAGAAAACACGGGGCCACAACCCTCTGCATGGTGCGAGGGCGCTCAGGGGGAACCGGTGCCCTGCAGGTCTGCACCCAGGGACGGGAAAGTCCTGCGGCCAGGTCTTGAACGCGGATGGCATATGCGCCCGAGCGGTCGGCAGCTCGCTTGATCATGCGGCAAAACCAGGGCCGTTCTTCTGTCCGGCGACGGATTCTCGAGGGCGCGGCAGCTTCTCCATACCCGGCGACGGGAGCCTCGTGCCGGCACGGCTGCCGCGGCCCTGTCAGCACTTCTTGCCGCGGATCATCTTTTTCAGCGGAGCGGGTACTTCCGGGTCGTCCACGTGGTAATCGGTGCCGGGCAGCATGTCGCCCAGGCAGCGGGTACACAGGGTGTACACCCTGCCGTTTATCTTACTGCGCTGGAATCCAGGAGGCAGGCCGCGGCCCGGTTCGGACGGATCGAGATCGACGGTAAAATTGCAGCAATCACACTTGATCATATATGCCCTCTTGGAATACATGCGTTATGAAATATTTGTAATATTAAACACTTAAGTCATTTGCCCCAGAAAATCAATCACCAATGTGGAAAGATGGCAGGGGATTGCCTACCCTCGAGAACGAACCCCGGTAGAGGAGCCGGTTCTGCTGAGCAGAGGCAAAGGTCCAGGAAGCGATTGGGAAAACCGTTGAATGCGGGAGACGGGAGGAGGATCTCGGCTCTCGAGGTCATGCACGAGGTTGGGGTTATCCTGGAGGCCGGGCCGACCAGGGTCTCGATGCATTTGCACTGCCGCGAGGTCCTCGGGGCGATCCCGTATCGGGTAGTCTCTTCACCCGGGAATCCTTAAGCAGGAGGAAAATCAAAAGAGGTTTCGCGGCATGGGATCACGGAGGCCGTCCTTGATGCACATTTTCGTTCCTCACGGTAAAGGCTGGATTGACTTCAGGTTTTCACGTGATTAGTATGTTC
>JBASVF010000161.1:0-4791 GCA_049275795.1 Desulfomonilia bacterium | reverse complement strand
GAACATCATCCTCGACGGCGCCGGCGAGCCGGTACTGGTGGATGCCTACGCGGTCCAGCCGGTATCGTCGGTGCGGGAAAAACATCTCATCCGCCTGTTCGGCCAGATAACGAGCACATACCGGGTTGACGACAAGGTCCTGCGGCAATACGTGGACGGTCTGCTTCCCGGCCGGGACAACACCCGCATCGTGGAGGCCGTCCAGAACACGGGACTGCTCTTCAGACGCCGCCTCGTACAGAGGAGAGTGAACAGGACCCTCAGGGAGGGGAGCTTCTCTCAGGAGAAAAAAACGTCTGCCTACCGGGCCTTCATATCGAGAAGCCATGACCTTCACCTGGACGAGGTGATCGACCGGCACGAGCGAAATCTCGCAGAGGGATGCAACATCCTCAAGTACCAGGAAAAAACCCAGCTGAGCAGTGTCGGAGACTTGTGCGTGAAATCGTACGCCAGGCCGAAACCGCTGTGTCCGGCCTATGGCTTACGTTCATGGAAGGGCCTGATGACCCTGTGCTTCAACGGGATCCCGACGGCGGAGCCGGTCGCGGTCGTAGTCCGGAAGGACGGCACGAGCATCCTGATCACGAAGCTCATCCCCGGGCGCGATCTGAACCGTGTCCTGTACCACGACTACCCGTTGATGGGCGCCCGCCAGAAGCTGGCCCTCGCCAGGGAACTGGGCAAGCTCATCGGTCGCATGCACATGTACCGCATCTACCATGCAGACCTCAAGACCTCGAACATCAAGGTCGCCGGATACCCGGCATCCTTCGTCCTGATGGACACCGACAAGGTCTCCCAGGCAAGGTCGCTTTCCCGCCGGAGGCGCATCAAGAACATGGTGCAGATCAATACCACCGTACCCAGGCATATATCGAGGAGCACGAGGATGGCATTCATCCACGCCTATGCCGAATTTACCGGAGACGATCCCCGGGGCCTGTTCCGCAGCGTATGGAAAGCCTCCTCGCACATGACGATCGCCTATGGGACCGACGAGGGCGGCCGGTCCGAGCGCTGGTAGAAACGGGCCTGCGGCCGACGGCCCAATGGCACGGATCTTTTCTTGAGCAAGCCCTGCAGCCGGTTTCAAGCCCCTAGCTTCAAGAAAAATCTACCCTGCTGCCATTTCTCAAAAAAATGGGCTCGAGCATGGGGCTTCACCCTTTCAGGATGGAATACAGCCTGGGGCCGTTGACCTCCACTGTGTATCCCCGCTCCAACAGGGCTCTCCCGGCGAGGCCCATCTCCCTTCTGAGGCCAGGTTCATCTATCAGCCGCGAAAGCTGATCGACCCACTCCTGTGCGGTTTTTGCCCAGAACCCGGTGACGCCGGGCTGCACCAGGTCCCGGTTCACCCCGACCGGGGAGCACACGGCAGGCACCCCGGCGGCAAAGTACTGGAGGAGCTTGAACCCGCACTTTCCCATCGACCAGGGGTCATCGAGGAGCGGCATGATGCCGATGTCGATGCCCCTGATCTCGTCGTACTCGGTGTCCTTCGACCAGGCTACCTTGTTCACCGGGATGTGAACGCAGTCGAAGAAGGTGTCGCAGATGATCTTGAGCTCGACCTTCGAGGGGTATCTCCTTCCGACATCCTCCAGCATGTCCCTCAAGGCCCCGAGGTACCGGATGGTCGCCCGGCTCCCGATCCAGCCGATGGTTACCTTTGCGGGATCAGGCTCGCAATTTCTCACCTGGATACCCTTAATGTCCAGGGAGGTGGGGATGAGACTCACGCGATCGTGGTATGCAAGGGCCTGCTCCATGAGGAACGAGTTCCCGGCGATCACGTGATCGCTCCGCCTCACCATGTCCGCGAAACGTTTCTGCCTGGTTCTGGAATATGGGCTCGCGGAGAAGCTGTCGTTGTACATGACCGCGTCGTCGAAATCGTAGACAATGCGCCGGGCCCTCTTCTGGAAGAGCTTGAGGAATGGGCCGTGGATCCTTTTCTTCTGAACGAAGACGGTCTCGTAATCCGGGAGGATGCTCAAGAGACGGCCATACTCGGCAATCGAGCCGGGGAATTTCATGACGGTGCATTCCATGCCCCTGCTCTCTAGGAAGGGGACGTATTGCAGAATTCGATACCTGCTCCCCGGGACCTCGCTGCCCTGGATGAGAATCAGGATCCTGGACACCCTGCACCTCCCCATGGCCGGCTGAATTTTCTTGCCTGGACCTCCTCGAGGAGCTCCACCAGTCTCTGGAAGACACGCTCGTGGTCCTCTCCGGTAAAATGCCTTCCTTTCTCCCTCACAGGCCCGGCCTCGAGAATCGCCCCCATTGCTTTCGACAGGGCGAGCGGGTCATCAGGAGGAACGACCAGTCCATTGGACTCATCCACATACATGCTGGCGCCGTTCGTTTCCGTGGTGATCACGGGTATGCCGGAAGCCAGGGCCTCCAGCACCACGCGGGAGCAGGCGTCGTAGTAGGCTGGATGCATAAGGCAGTCGCAGGCGGGCAGGACCTTCTCGATGTCATCGGCCCGGCCGCCGAAAACGAACCGGCTGCCAAGGCCTCTCTTTTCGGCCCTCTTCCCAGCCCAGCGGGCCTCGTCGCCGATGACCAAGACCTTGAACGGCTGCCCCTCCATACGCTGACAGGCCCGCATCATGACGTCGAATCCCTTGAGCCTGGGGTTGTTCGCGATGAAAACGAAGACGAACTCCCTGCTGTCGAGGCCGTACCGCACCCGGACCTCGTCACGGAACCTCGCATTTTCTGGGGAGAACCTCCGGGTGTCCACGGCATTGGGAATCAGGTGCAGCCGTCCTTCCGGATAATGGTAGAACCTCTGGATATCGGCCCTGATCATCTCCGAGATCGCAATGACCTCGGGCCTAGTCACCCTGAAGATCCACCATTCCATCATCTCCTGGACCAGGTTCTTGGGCTGGAATCTCTGCAGAATCGAGGTGGCAGCCCTGACGCCCCGGGGATATCTCCTGTTCTCGGCCTCGAGCCACGATCGGTGAATCCCGCCGCGGGGCTGGTACACATCCATGAAGAACGTGTTTCCGAGGCACAGGTGGACATGGCCGGGCATCTTCCTAGCCTTCAGGCAATGCAGCACCGCGAAGCTCAGGTGGCGGAGCGCCTGGGGAAATCGCAGGGGCCGCACGGTGCTCACCCGGATCGAGGCGTCCAGTGGGGGTTTCGACCTCATGCAGATCACCTCCACGCCGATCCCCCGCGCCGCGAGGTAGTGGGAGAAATCCCAGCAGTACCTCTCTGCACCCCCGTAGACTGGATCGTACTTTTCAATGGCAATGCACACGTTCATTTTATCATGTTCTCTTTCACGACCGGAATCGGGCCAAGCATACAGCCCATCATGTCAACTGGCCGTCTGACCTTGCGATCACGCCCCGCCCGAGGCGAACTCACGGACCGCTTCCACGATGTATTCGACCTCGTCATCGTTCAGCCATGGATGCATGGGCAGGCTCAGTACCCTGCCCGCCGCCTCCTCGGTGCGGTTCAGGCTTCCCGAAACCCTTGCACCCTGAAACGTGCTCTGCAGGTGGAGGGGTATGGGGTAATGGATGAGCGTCTGTATACCGTGGCTTTCGAGATAGGACCGAAGGCCGTCCCTGTCTCGCACGGCGATCACGTAAAGGTGGTACACATGAGTCGAGCCATTCTTCGGCGATTGCATGAGGAGGTTGATATCACCAAGCATCTGGTCGTACATCCGGGCGATCCGTTGCCTGCGGCTCGTCCATTCAGGCAGATATTTGAGCTTCGCGCGCAATATGGCGGCCTGGATCTCATCCAGCCGGGAGTTGTATCCCAGGGTCTCGTACCGGTACTTGTCACGCTGGCCGTAATTCCTCAGGAGAAGGAGCCTCTCGGCGATCTCGGGATCGTTCGTGGTTACCATCCCTCCATCGCCGTAGGCACCCAGGTTCTTGGTCGGGTAAAAGCTGAAGGCAGCCGCGTCGCCTAAGGACCCTGCGGGCCGGCCTTGGTGCAGGGCCCCATGGGCCTGGCAGGCGTCCTCGATGACGGCGATCCCATGAGCCCTCGCAATCTCCATGATCCTGGTCATGTCCGCGCACATACCGTAGAGATGCACCGGGATGACAGCCCTGGTCCTTTCAGTTATGGCCTCTTCGAGGAGCTCGGCATCCAGGTGGTACGATCCGGCCGCGATGTCCACAAAGACCGGCCTGGCCCCGGTGTATAGGATCGCGAGCCCGGTGGCGGCAAAGGTGTGGGACACCGTGATCACCTCGTCGCCCTCGCCGATCCCCAGGGCCTTCAGGGAGAGGAAGAGCGCATCCGTGCCCGAGGCCACGCCGACGGCGTGACTGCACAAGCAGATATTTGCGAATTCCTTTTCGAACTCCGCACACTCGTCTCCCAAGATGAACCTGCCGGATGCCATGACACGGGATACGGAGTCCCGGATCTCCCGATCCAGGAAACCGGCCTCCCGGGAGAAATCAAAGAAGGGGATCTTCATATTCGACCGCCCGGACGTCCTGAAGCCAGTAGTGCTCGCGAAAGCGGGAATAAAACTCATATGTCCTGGCAATGCCTTCTTCCAGGGAGATCGTGGGTCTCCACCCGGTGAACTTGCATATCTTGGAGATATCCGCCCAGTAATCGCCCGGCTCCACCTCGGCCCGTTCCTTGGTAAACTCGGTAAACGTGTAGCTGCCCCTGCCGATCACCCTGACGATCTTCTCGGCGATCTCCCGGAAGGTGACCGGGACGCCCGAGCCCACGTTGAACACTTCGCCCACGCATGCCTTGGTGGCTGCACAGAGG
>JBASVF010000160.1:0-16215 GCA_049275795.1 Desulfomonilia bacterium | reverse complement strand
ATTTACAAGTTATCCGGGCTTTCCTCGGCCAGATGGTATCTCGCCACTGCGGCCAGCCAGGAGCCGGCCTCCAGGCGCAGCCCGCGGTCGAAGTACAGGGTCGCCAGGTCCGACTGCAGGAAGTCAGCCAGGGCGACATCCTCCGAGGCCAGCACTACGGCGGCCAGGCTGTAGCTCTCCTGGGCGCTTGCCGGGACCGACCACAGCGGGTACCACCCCTGGGCCGACCTCAGGTCGGGCATGGTGAACCCGGTGATATCCGCATCGACACGGCCCGCCGTGACCAGGGACACGGCCGTGTAGTCGATGTTGCGGGCGGTTCCCTTAAACACTCTGGCAAAGGCGAGGGCGTTCTCGAATGCACCTTCCCAGGTCATCCCGGGAAGCAGGGACCCCGTGGAGGTGTCGCCCGCGAACTCTACGACGAAGTCATCGTAAGAATCGATCCCTTCGATGGTTTTGCTCTCGGGGGCGGAGAACCCTTCATAGTATATGAGCGAGGAGTCCACGTCGAGCTCGAGCTCGAGCTCGAGCAGATACACGCAGCCGTCAGGCAGGCTCTCGGGCGCGTAATACTCGAAGGAGGATGCCGGGTCGGAGTCTGAGAAAGAATAGAAGTAACCGAGCGATGCATGGGTGTTGTTCTTGGTCACGAGGAAGACCTCGCCGTCATCCATCAGGGTACCGTCCAGGTCGATGGTGTAAGGTCCCTGGATGTCCAGCGCGTCCTCGTCGTCGAAGTCGACCGTGACCTCCCACGTATCGCCCTCCATGAGGTCATCGGGGAAGGTTTTCACGAGGAGTTTCGATGGGAGCCCGCCTGAGTGCATGGTCGCCACCAGGTCGTAGGGCGCGGTGTACGGCTCGAGGGTTATGGTCTCGAGGGTTATGGTGTTAGAATCGTACCAGTACGCATTCTCATCCCCGGCTTCGAACTCTACATGGCCGCCTTCTCCCACGGACTCTTCCACCAGCGTGATCTCCAGCGGGACATCAACCTGGCTGAACAGGCTCGCCAGGTCGATCGCGGGGAACTCGTCCACGGTGGTCTTAAGGGTCAGTGCCTGCACGGTCCTGCTTTCTCCCTGTGCCATCACCACTGCCAGGCCGTAGCGGCCGTCAGGGTCGGTGACATCCGGGGTGAACGAGAGGGTGTCCTCGGTGATATCGAGCGCCTGCCACGGACCGTCGCCGTCCTGGAAGGCCACCCAGAGCGCGTCGGTTAGCACCAGGTCGTCGCTGTCCGAGTCGCTGCACCCGGCAACCGGCAGGAGCATGAGCAGCGCCAGGAGGCACCACAGGACCAGGGGCAGCCCGAAGACGTGCCTGCTCCGGCTCCGGCCGCGGCCGGCCGCGTGCGGCAGGACCGCCGGTGGAGAGTGAGGCGCCCGGCCTGCCTGCCCTGTTGTCTGGTCGATAATGTCTGACGATCCGCCTGCCGCCGTCGAGAAGGTCTGAGCGTTTTTCATGGTTACCCCTTTCTGTTGAAATATCGATGGCTCACGGCCCTCAGGGACCGCACCGGGCTCCGGTTTCAGGCAGGGGAATCCCTGTCTTCGGTTTTCAATGCATTCTTGCAAAACTGCAAACGGAAAACAAGCTTTTCTTGAAAAAAGGGGCTTTGCCTGCCCGTCATGCGCCACGCCCGGCCTCCGGAACCTGTTTTACGTGGAATCGGCCAGAAGGGGGCAGTTCTTTACCACAAAACGCCTCGGATCACCGGGCAGCTCGGAAAACCCGGCGTCACACCGCCTCGGCGAGCCTCCGCACGAAGTCCGCGGTTTCCTTCCAGCCCAGGCAGGCGTCGGTGATCGACTGGCCGTAGGTGTTCCCGTCGATGCCCTGGGCGCCCTCCACCAGGTAGCTCTCGATCATGAGGCCTTTGATCAGGTCTTCAAGCAGGGGCGAGTGCCTGCGGCTCTGCATCACCTCCATCCCGATCCTCGGCTGCTCGCGGTACTGCTTGTCCGAATTGGAGTGGTTGGTGTCCACCACGATCAGAGGGTGCTTGAGGGTGCGGGCCGTGTACTCCCGGGCAACGGCCAGGAGGCTCTCGTAGTGGTAGTTGGGGATGTTCCGGCCCGTGATGTCCACGGCCCCGCGCAGGATCGCGTGGGTCAGGGGGTTGCCCGGGGTGCTCACCTCCCAGCCGTTGTAGATGAACACGTGCGGCTGCTGGCCCGCGAACACCGCGTTGAGCATCACGGAGATGTCCCCGCTGGTGGGGTTCTTCATGCCCGCGGGAACGTCCATGCCGCTTACCGTGAGCCGGTGCTGCTGGTTCTCCACAGAGCGCGCTCCTACGGCCACATAACTCAGCAGGTCATCCAGGTATGGCAGGTTGCCCGGGTAGAGCATCTCGTCGGCCGCGGGCAGGCCGGATTCACCCAGGGCCCGCAGGTGCATGCGCCGGATCGCGCGCAGTCCTTCCACGATGTTGGGCTGCTTGTGGGGGTCGGGCTGGTGGACCATGCCCTTGTAGCCCATGCCCGTGGTCCGGGGCTTGTTGGTGTAGATCCTCGGGATGAGGAGCAGCCGCTCCTTCACCTCCTGCTGCAGCCCAGCAAGCCGCGAGACGTACTCGCACACCGCGTCCTCGTTGTCCGCGGAGCAGGGACCGATCACCAGGAAGAACCGGTCGTCCTCGCGCCGGAAGATGGCGCGCAGCTCCCGGTCACGCTCTTCCTTCACCTTCTTGAGGTGCGCGGGCAGAGGGAGAGCGTCCCTGATCTCCGCAGGCGAGGGGATCTCCTGGATGTACGTAAAGCCCATCGTCGTGCTCCAAGAAAGGATTTGCCCTTGTATCTCCGACCCTTCTTCCGGATGGTATAGGCCCGGTTTGCGCCTGGGTCAAGGGCCTCACCCCTGTGAAAGCCCGGGCGCCGAAGCATGAGCCGAAGGGTTTTGATCGGGCCCCGGCACAGATGCTCTGGCTGCAGGACATCGGCGCCGGGATTCGCGGAGTCTCATATCCGCTCGAAGATCCTCTTGAAGCCCAGCCTCACGATCGCGGGTGCCAGGGCTGCAGCGGCCAGGGCCCGGTAGTGAGGGACATCCGCAAACCCCTGCACCTTGGGCGGCAGGGGGAGGCCGTGCAGAGATGCAAGCCTGTCTTCCATGAGCTCTTCGCGCTCGTCGTAGAGCCCGTCCTCGATCCGCTCGAGATACTCGAGGTAGCCCTGCTCGGCAAAGTCGCGCAGGTTGCGGCTCACGCGCTTCATGCCATAGCCGACGGCGATGCCGAAGAACGAGCGGAACAGATCCGGCGAGACCACGTCCCTGAGGATGGCGGCGTGTGAGAAGCACCTCTGCGGGATATCGAAGATCAGCCGCTGGAGGGTGCTGGGCTTCATGCGCCTGGGGAAGTAGGTGACAAAGCTTCCGGTCATGTAGTCCCAGTAGGAGAGATCGTCCGGGTCGGTCAGCGCGTAGTGCGTCATGAAGCGCCTGTGAAGCGGGATCAACAGCTCCCCGTCCTCGCGGGTCTCGAGGTCGTGCAGCACGAAGAGGTTCAGGATCAGGCGGTGCTTCAGGACGAACTCGACGAGCCTCTCCGCGCTCTGGGGCGTGTCCTCGTCCGCGCCCAGCACAAAGGTGGAGAGCACGCTCATGCCCGCGTCCGTGATGGCCTTGATGGAGTCGAGCACCTGGGCCGAGGTCTGCCGCTTGTCAAAGGCTTCGAGGCTCCGGTCCAGGAGCGACTCCACGCCCACGATGATCACCCTCACACCCGCCCGGTAGAGCAGGTCGAGCATCTCGGGGTCGCGGCCGATCTCATGGCGCTCGAATATGGCGAACTCCACCTCGAGGCCCTCGTCGATGATGCGCTCGAGCAGCTTCCGGCAGTACCTGCGGTCGCTGCAGAAGTCGTTGTCAACCACGAAGAAGAACTCGTTCAAGCTGGCGCGCTTGCGGATGTCCGCGATCACGCTCTCGATGTCGCGGTTGCGGAACGAGCCCTGGAAGAGCCGGTGCGTGGGGCAGAACCTGCACCTAAACCGGCAGCCCCGCGTGGTCTGGAGCGTGTTGATCACGGTTCGAAGGCCCGGGATCCGGGGTTTTGCCCGGTTGAAGCCTTCGATGAGCGTGATGTCGGGGATGGTCGCCGGGATCTCCGGCGGCTTGCCCTCCGGTGTATGAATGGCCCGGCCGTCCCTCATGAAGGAGATGCCCGGGACTTCGGCCAGGTCCCCGCCGTCTTCCAGGCGCTTCACGATCAGGGGCAGGACCTCGTCACCCTCACAGCGCACCGCGCAGGTGCAGCAGTCGAGCACGGTCTCGGGGAAGAAGCAGACCTGGGGTCCTCCCATGATGACGGGCAGGCCCGGCCTCTCGCGCAGGACACGCAAGCAGAAGTCCCTCACCTTGGTAAGCGCCGGGGCGAATACCGGAAGGCACACCGCGTCGGCCTCGCACACCGCTTCGAAGTCCATGGAGCTCACCCCCTCAAGGAAGTAGCGGACCTCGAATCCCCGCTCCCGCATGAGGGAGGCGAGCAGCAGGCTCCCGTACTTGGGAAAGATCGGCGGGCCCAGTGATCCCAGCGTGTTGATCCGGGCGTTGAACTCCACGAAATGTATCCGCCTGGTCCGGGAAACCTCCATCACACGTCCTCCATGATATCATGGCAGAGGGCCGAGCCATCCTTTTCGCTGTTGCCCCTCTCGACAACAATGGTATCGCACCCGTTCACGCAATCAAGGGCCTGTACCATATTCCGTTCCCTTCCAGAGAATCGGGAGGCCGGGCGGGCATGCGCTCGAACCGTAAAAAGCCCAGGGCAGCCCCATTCGGAGAGGGTAGGACGGGCGCTTCTAAGCAAGGGCTTCCTGCCCGGGAGCTGCAGGCCTTCGATGCCGCTTTCGTGAAGGGACGTGCCCCGGGCCTCTCCCGCCCCTTGCCGCCCAGGCGCCTACCCCTGTTCGAGGAACCGCCTGATCTCGTCGAGGAACATCGGGCCGTAGCGGTCGAGCTTGTAGCTGCCCACCCCGTGGATGCCGCGGAACTCGCGCTCGGTCCTCGGCTGGAGAGCGGCCATCTCGGCCAGGGAGATGTCGCTGAAGATGACGAAGGGAGGCACCCCTTCCTGGTCGGCGAGCTGCTTGCGCAAGGCTCGCAGCCGCTCGAAGAGCCCGGCGTCGTAGTCGATGTCGCCGGCCTTTCGGCGGGCCGCCTTGGATGAAGCCCTGGCCGAGGTTGCCCTGATGCGCGGGACGGCCATGGCGAGCGTCTTTTCGCCCTTGAGCAGCGGGCCGGCCGCCTCGGTGAGCTTGAGCACCGAGTAGTTGCCCACGTCCTGCACGAGGTACCCGTGGTGCACCAGGTGTCGCAGCAGGGTGGACCAGTAGTCCTGGCCCTTGTCCGCGCCGATGCCGTAGGTGGAGAGCTTATCGTGCCCGAGCTTGAGCACACGTTCCTTCTCGGATCCGCGCAGCACGTCGATGACGTGCCCCATGCCGAAGCGCTGGCCCACCCGGTACACGCAGGAGAGCGCCTTACGGGCGTCCTCGGTCACGTCCATGACCTCCGGCGGGTCCAGGCAGACATCGCAGTTGCCGCAATCCTCGTCCAGACGCTCGCCGAAGTAGCCCAGGAGGATGCGCCGCCGGCAGCTCATGGCCTCGGCAAAGCCCACCATGGCATTTAGCTTGTGCAGCTCGATGCGGGCCCGCTCCGGGTTACGGCTCTTCTCGATGAGCCCCCGCGCCACGGCTACGTCGGCATAGCTGAACATGAGCAGGGCCTCGGCGGCCAGCCCGTCACGGCCGGCGCGGCCGGTCTCCTGGTAGTAGCACTCGATGTTCTTCGGGATGTCATAGTGCACCACGAACCTCACGTCGGACTTGTCGATGCCCATGCCGAAGGCCACGGTGGCCACCATGATCCGGATCTCGTCGCGCAGGAAGTCGTCCTGGGTCTTCTTGCGCACACCCGCGGAGAGCCCGGCATGGTAGGGCGCCGCCTTGAACCCCGCCTCGACGAGCTTGCCGGCAACCTCGTCCACCCGCTTGCGGCTCAGGCAGTAGACGATGCCCGCGCCTTGTGCCCGCGAGCGCAGGAACTCGGTGAGTTGGGCAAAGGGCCGTTGCTTTTCCACCACCTGGTAGCGGATGTTGGGCCGGTCGAAGCCCGAGATGTAGCACCGGGCATTCGTGAGATGCAGTCGCTCGAGGATGTCGCGCCGGGTGTGAGGCTCGGCCGTGGCGGTGAGCGCGATGATCGGGATTTCGGGGAAGAGCTTCCCGAGCCTTCCCAGCTTCATGTACTCCGGGCGGAAGTCGTGCCCCCACTGGGAGATGCAGTGCGCCTCGTCTATGGCGAACAGGGCCACCGGCACCTCCCGGATCCTCTCGAGGAAGGCGTCGGTCATGAGCCGCTCGGGCGCGATGTACAGGAGGTCGAGCTCGCCTGCGTGCAGCCGGGCGAGCACCTTCCTGGCCTCGCCGCTCTCCAGGGACGAGTTGTAGAAGGCGGCCCTCACCCCGCAGGCCTTGAGCGCATCGACCTGGTCCTTCATCAGGGAGATGAGCGGCGACACCACGATGCCCACGCCCTCGCGGTGCAGGGAGGGGATCTGGTAGCACAGCGACTTGCCCCCGCCCGTGGGCATGAGCACGAAGGCGTTCTCTCCCCGGATGAGTCCTTCGATGATCTCCTGCTGCTGGTCGCGGAACGACTCGTACCCAAAGACGGTTTTCAGGCTTTCAAGAGGGCTGTTCTCCATGGTCAAGCGCTTTCCCTGCGGCACTCCCCTTCGTGCATGATACAATCCGGAGGTTGAAAAGGGGTTTTCCTCTCCCTACCACAAATCCCCTGCCGGGGGAAGGCGGCCGGCGCCACAGTTGAGTCGGGCCGAGGCCGTACTACCATGTATGGTATGGTCTTCAAACCCCGCGAGGATGTGTCCATCGTTTTTTCCGGGCAGGCGGGCCAGGGCCTGCAGACCCTGGAAGCGCTTCTGACCAGGCTGCTCAAGCGTTCTGGCTACCACGTGTTCTCCTACAGCGAGTACATGTCGCGCATCCGCGGGGGCAACAACTCGACCCAGGTGCGGGTTTCCTCGCGCCGGGTGCTCGCCTATACCCGCAGGATCGACATCTTTGTCCCGCTTGCGAAAGGCGCCATGGACCGGTTCCACGACCGCATCACCCCCGAGACCGTGATCCTGGGCGACAGGTCCTTCATCGACGAGCGATACCTGGGCGGCCACCATCCCGTGCTCGATGTCCCCATCAACGACATGGCCCGCGAGGCGGGAGGGGCTGTGTATGCCAACACGATCCTGCTGGGGATCCTCGCCGGCCTGTTCTACGCGGACAAGGAGCTCATGGACGAGGAGATCGGAATGATCTTATCGCACCTCGGCAAGGACCGCCTGCAGAAGAACCTGGAAGCGGCGACGGCCGGATACGGGCGGAGCGCCGGGCTTCTCAAGCCCGGGCAGGCCTCCATCTCCATAGAACGTTCGAAGGAGGTGAAAGACGAGATCCTCACCGACGGCATCAATGCGGTGGGCCTGGGCGGGCTTGCAGGAGGGTGCACCTTCGTGTCGTCCTACCCCATGTCACCCTCCACGGGCGTGCTCGTGTTCTTCTCGAAAAAGGCCGAGGACTCGGGCGTGGTGGTAGAGCAGGCCGAGGACGAGATCAGTGCGATCAACATGGTGCTCGGCTCGTGGTATGCGGGCGGCAGGGGCATGGTCACCACCTCGGGAGGGGGCTACGCCCTCATGGTCGAGGCGCTGAGCCTGGCCGGGTGCATCGAGTCGCCCCTGGTGGTCCACCTGGGCCAGAGACCCGGGCCTGCCACGGGCCTGCCCACCAGGACCGAGCAGGCGGACCTCCAGTTTGCCCTGTACTCGGGGCACGGCGAGTTTCCCCGGGCGATCCTCGCGCCCGGCACCCTGGAGCAGGGGTTCTCGCACACCAGGCACGCCTTCTACCTGGCCGACAAGTACCAGGTGCCCGTGTTCATCCTCACGGACCAGTACTTCCTGGAGCGCAGGTACAACGTCCCGCACCTCGACAAGGGAACGGTCTACGACCAGCGGTTCATCGTGCGCACGAAAGATGGCTACCGGCGGTACGCCCTGACCGAGGACGGCATCTCCCCCCGGGGTATTCCGGGATTCGGCGAGGGAAGGGTGCGTGCGGACAGCGATGAGCACGACCAGGACGGGTTCATCACCGAGGACTTCTCCACCAGAAAGGCCATGGTCGAAAAGCGGCTGAGGAAGCTCTCCGGACTGCGCAGAGAGGCGATCGCACCGGATCTCTTCGGACCGCAGGACTACCGGAACCTCGTGGTGTGCTGGGGATCGTCGCTCCATGCGGTACAGGAGGGACTGGACATGCTCGGCAGGAAAGACACCGCGATCCTTCACTTCTCGCAGGTGTACCCGCTGCCGCAGGCTGCGCTGGAGCCCCTCGGCAGGGTAAAGGTGAAGATCATCGCGGAGAGCAACGCCACGGCCCAGTTCGCCCGGCTCATCCGGTGCGAAACCGGGCTTGAATTCGATGCGAAGATCCTCACCTACAGCGGCCTGCCGCTCACACCCGAGGACGTGTTCGAAGGGCTCCAGGGAGCCCTGGACAGGGAGGAGAAGACCCATGGGGGTCTATGATTTCGACCACACGATCGACATCGCCTGGTGCCGGGGCTGCGGCAACTTCGCGATCCTGGCCTCGGTCAAGGACGCCTTCGAGGAGCTGGGGCTAGACCCTGGTCGCGTGGTGTTCGTCTCGGGCATCGGCCAGGCTGCCAAGACGCCCCAGTACATGAACGTGCACTACTTCAACGGTCTGCACGGCCGCACCCTGCCTGTTGCCACCGGGATAAAGGCCTCGAACCGGGATCTTACGGTCATCGTCGAGAGCGGCGACGGCGACATGTACGGGGAGGGAGGCAACCACTTCATGCACGCCATCAGGCGCAACCCGGACATCACCAACATCGTGCACGACAACATGGTCTATGCGCTCACCAAGGGCCAGGCCTCGCCCACCAGCGGCCGAGGCTTTGTCACGCCCGTGCAGACCGGCGGGGTGACCAACGAGCCCTTCAACGCGGCGGCCGTGGCAATCGCACTGGGCGCCTCGTTCGTGGCCCGGGCCTTTGCCGGCGATGCCCGCCAGACCACGGACCTCATCAAGAAGGCCATCACCCACAAGGGCTATGCGCTTCTCGACATCTTCCAGCCCTGCGTTACCTACAACAAGGTCAATACCTATGCCTGGTTCAAGGAAAACACCTATACCCTCGAGGATTCCTACGATCCCACCGACCGGCTGGCGGCCTTCAGGAAGGTGACCGAGCCGGGCAAGCTGCCCCTGGGCGTGCTCTACCTCGGCGAGAGCAGGCCGGTCTTCGAAGAAACGCTCAGCGCCTATCGGCATGACTCCCGGCCCCTGTACCAGCGAACCGTGGACATGGATGCACTCAATGCCCTGATGGATTCCATGAGGACCTGATGGGAATCAGGAATGGGACGGAAGCGTTCTTTTGAAGAATGCATCCATCCCTGTTGCCATTTTCTCCATTTCCTCTCCTTTTACGGCCCGTTCTCGTTACCTTTCTCCCCGGCGCGATCTAGCTTTATCCGTGATATGCCCCTTTCCCATTGACAAAAAGCCGTTCCACCGTATCATTTGCCAAGCAATCCATGGATGTTCCGGGTTATTTCCGCCTGGTCAGAGAAATCAGAGGAGGTGGTATGGATACGGTCATCATGAAGGAGGCAATCGCTCGCAAGCTGGCGCACTCGGGGATTTTCCTCCTGCTGCTCAGCCTGCTCACGGGCCTTGCCGTGCCCAGGCTCGCGAATCCCAGGATGGGCCTGGCGAGCCACGTGGAAGGGGTGATGGGCGGAATGCTGCTCGCACTCCTGGGCGCTATCTTCCCCAGGCTCGCGCTGAAGACGCCGGCCCTGAGAACGGCATCACGGCTTGCGGCCTATGGCGCATACGTGAACTGGGCCAACCCGCTCCTTGCCTCGGTATGGGACGCCGGGGGCTCCATGATGCCCAGCGCCTCGAACGGGAAGAAGGGTGCGGCATGGCAGGAGGCGGTCATCAGCGCGGCGGCGGTTTCCATGGTGCTAGCACTGCTTCCCGCCGTATGCATCATCCTGTGGGGCTTGCGGAGATCGGCCTCTTGAGGCTTGCCTGAAGGGGACCTCAGGCACGGCCCGAAGCATCCGGCGCAGGTCAGTGCGAGTGCTTGCTCCTGTGATCTTGGAGAGTCTTGACCCGTCCCGCTACCGAAGGAGGCTTCTCTCCTCCCTCAGTCGCCATTGAGGGAGTCGATCCTGGCGGCGATGGCGGAGTGCACTTCCGAGCAGATCTCGTCGTATTCCCTGGACTGAGGGTAGACGGGGTCGCACACGGAAAGGCTGATCCTTCCCAGCCGCGGCAGCACGGCGCCGCGAGGCATGGCCTCGTAGGTGCCTTGGATCGCCACGGGCACCACCGGGACATCGAGCTCCCGGCTCAGGATCGCGAAGAGCTTCTTGAAGGGGGCCATATGCCCGTCGCGGGTCCTGGTGCCCTCGGGAAAGATCACCAAGTTCTTTCCGCCCCTGATCACCGCGGCGATCTTCTGCAGGGAGGACTTGAGGTCGCGGTCGATGTCCACGACGATGAGCTGCGAGCCCCTGAGGAGCCGGGAGCCCGGCCCCGTGCGGTACAGGGGCTTTTCCTTGGCCACGAAGCAGGTATCGGCCATCACCCCTGCCGGGAGCTTCGCGACGAGCACCGGGACGTCGAGGTAGCTCTGGTGGTTCGGGGCAAGGATGAAGGGCTTTTCGGGCAGCTTCTCGATGCCTTCCACCTTGACGCGGAACATCACCTTGATGAAGAATGCGATCGCGGCCTTAAGCGCGAGCGCTCCTGCCGAGGCATGCGGGAGCGGCACCTCCACCTCGGTGTTCAGCATTTCTTTCCATCCTGCCGGGCGGCCGTCCATGCGCGTCTTCTTGTCGCGGACGAGCTCGGCCAAGTCCCCTACCGTGCTGTGGCCGGCGAGCTCGCTGTCGGAGAGGCTGAGGTCGAAGGTGCTCTCCAAGAACACGGCCAGCTCCACCTTGCCCAGCGAGTCGAGGCCGAGGTCCAGATCGAGATGGTCGTCGGGGTGAACCGCCATGCCCGTCATCTCCTCGAGCATCGACCTGATCATGGCGTACTCGGGGTAGCCGGGCTCGGGCACGTCGCGGGGTGCGCGCTGTCCGTGGGTTTCCACCGTATGCAGGAGTAACCGCTTGATCTTGCCCGCGCTGGTCTTGGGCAGGGGGGCCCGGGCGATGGAGACATCGAGGATCTTTTGGTAGGAGGGAACCGAGCTGTTGTACCGGTCGATCACCTTTTTCCTCACGGCCTCCATGACGTTGCTGATGGCTTCCTTCCTGAGGAGGGCATAGTTCGGGTGCACGAGCGCGGCGAGCCTTCCTCCACGCAGCAGAACTCCCACGTCCTCGACCAGGGGCGAGATCGAGCGGAGCCGGTTCTCGATGTCTTCGGGGTCGATGTTCTTGCCGCTCGGCAGGACGATCATGTCGTCCTTGCGGCCGGTCACGTACAAGTACCCGTCCTCGTCGAAATAGCCGGTGTCGCCGGTATGAAACCACCCGTCGACGATTCTCTTTGCCGTCTCCTCGGGCTTGCCGAAATACCCCTGCATCACGTGGGGGCCCCTGGTCACGATCTCCCCGTCCACGATTTTCACCTCCGTGCCCGGAAGCGGCAGGCCTGCAGCGCCCAGCCTGATTCGGTTGAACGGGTTGAACGCAATGATGGGGGCGGTCTCGGTCAGGCCATAGCCCTCGTCGAGCACGAACCCCAGGGCGCGCATGTCACGGGCCATGTCGGCGTCGAGCTTCGAGCCCCCGGAGGCGTAGAGCCTCGTGTGTCCGCCGAAGTTCTTGTGGATCTTGCTGAAGAGCCTCCTGCTGAAACGCACGGAATCGACCTTGCGGGCGAGAAGCACGAGCATGCGCAGGGCCGGATTCTTGTTGATCCGGGTGAACATGGTCTTGTGAAAGGCCTCGTAGAGCCGCGGGACCCCGATGAAAAAGGTGATCTTGTGCTCCTGCATGGCCTTGAGGATGGCCGGGCCGTTGAGCTCGTGCACGTACACCACGGTCGCCCCGACATAAAGCGGCAGGAAGACGGTCCCCTGCAGGGGGTAGATGTGATGGAAGGGCAAGAGCCCGATCACCCGGTCCTCCTCGCGCATGATGTCGAAGTCCACGAGGCCCTGGATCGTGGCCATGAGGTTCCTGTACGAGAGCATCACCCCCTTGGGCGCGCCCGTGGTGCCCGAGGTGTAGACGATCAGGGCGGTGTCGTTCTCGTCGAGCTCCTTCCGGAGCTCCGGGAGCTCGGCTCGAGGGGTGCCCATGTCCTCGAACACGATCGTTTCCCCGCGATGGCTCAGCGCACCGGAGACCTGCGAGAGCTTCTCCGCTCCCTGGCGGGAGGTGAAGATCACGGAGGGCCTGCAGTCGTCCAGAACGGCGGCAAGGGTATCCTGCGCCATGGAGAAATCCAGGGGCACCACGATGCCGCCGTGGTTCCAGGCCCCGTAGCAGGCATAGATCCACTCGAGCCTGTTTTCGGAGAACAGTGCGACCCGCTCCCCGTGCTGAATGGAGAGAAATGCCGCAAACTCCCTGACATGGTCCATGAGCTCGGGGTAGGTGACCTTGGTGGGGCCGTCGATCAGGGCGATCTTGTTGTAGTCTTTTAGAATCACGGCTGCCTCGTATTCTCGTTGCAGTACCTGTATCATGTACGTCGGTATGTAGCTGTTATTTTTACCACTGCAGGGAAGATCTTTCAAGGAGGAGCCGTAAAAATGTTCGGAAAGGAAGAATCCCGGCACCGCCAGGTACTATTTACAGGGGAGGTATGCTGTCTTTTGTGCTATTGGATTACAGCAGGGCAAGGGCGTCGGCAACGGCCATGCCCGTGAGGGTGGGGCGGATCCTCGGACCGCAGAGCTCGACCAGCCCTTCCTCACGCCATTTCCGCAGCTCCCTGCCGTTCTCGCGCAGGAGGTCGCGGCCGTATCTCAGCCGGTGCTCCTCCAGGTCGATGCCATCCCTCGTACGCAGGCCCAGGAACAGGGCCTCCATGGCGAGCTCCCGGGTATCGAGCTCCTCGGACCCTTCAACGGGAGGCCTGCCCTTTCCCAGGTCGTCGAGATACGCGCGCAGGCAGGCGCGGTTCCACCATCGCCGGTTCTCCCGGAAGGAATGGGCCGCAGGGCCGAGGCCGAGATAGGCGGTGTGGTCCCAGTACTTGCTGTTGTGCCGCGAGGCCAGGTGCATGCCTGCCGCGAAATTGGAGATCTCGTAGTGGACGTAGCCGGCGGCGGCGAGGACCTCGGAGGTGATCACGAAGAGCTCGGTGGCCGTGTCTTCGCAGGCCGGCTCGATCTTTCCCCGGGCGCGCAGGTCCCCCAGCGGGGTGCCGGGTTTGAGCTCCAGCTCGTAGCACGAGAGGTGCTCTGGGCGGAGCCCGACGGCCTGCCTCAGGGAGAACAGCCAGTGCTCCACGCTCTGGCAGGGCAGACCGTAGATCAGGTCCAGGCAGAGGTTGTCGAAGCCTGCCGCCCGGGCCGCCTCGATCACGGCCAGGGCCTGTGCACTGTCGTGCCTGCGGCCCAGCAGCGAGAGCTCCTCGTCGCGGAAGGACTGGATGCCCAGGGTGAGGCGGTTGACCCCGGCTTTCTTGAGCCGCCTCAGGTCTTCAAGGCTCAAGTCCGCCGGGTTGGCCTCCATGGTGATCTCGGCACCCGGCAGGATGCGAAAGACCGCATGGATTCGCTCCAAAAGTTCTTCGACCCGGCCGGGGCCCAGGAGCGAGGGGGTGCCGCCCCCGAGGTAGATGGTATCGAAGGACTCGAACGCTCCGCGATAGAGATCCATCTCCGTTTTGAGCGCCTCGATAAAGGCCGGAACCAGCGAGGCGTCGGTGGTAGAGTAGAAGTTGCAGTACGCGCACCTGCTCCGGCAGAACGGGATGTGGAGGTAGAGTCCGGGTGACCTCTGCGCCCGCCCGGCCGGCGGTAGCGGTACGCTGTGGCAAGGCTGGGTCATGAATCCCGGTCCGACTTGAGCACCGCGAGGAAGGCGCTCTGGGGAATGCTCACCGAGCCCACCATCTTCATGCGTTTCTTGCCTTCCTTCTGCTTTTCCAGCAGCTTTCGCTTGCGGGTGATGTCCCCGCCGTAGCACTTCGCCGTGACGTCCTTGCGGAAGGCCGAGACTGTCGAGCGCGAGATGATCTCTCCGCCGATGGCGCCCTGGATGGCGATCTTGTACATCTGCCGGGGGATCTCGTCCTTCAGTCGCTCACAGGCCTGCACCGCCCGGGCCCGCGCCCGGTCTCGGTGCACGATCTGGGAAAGCGCATCCACCTTCTCGCCGTTGACCAGGATGTCCAGGAGCACGAGGTTGCTCTGCCGGTAGTCGATCACGTCGTAGTCAAAGGACCCGTAGCCCTGGGTAACGGACTTGAAGCGGTCGTAGAAGTCGAAGATCACCTCGGAAAGCGGCATCTCGAAGCTCAGCTCGGCCCTGCCCGGGCTGGGGTAGCGCAGGTTCGAGTTCACGCCCCGCTTCTCGATGCACAGGGTCATGACCGCGCCGAGGTACTTGTCCGGCAGCATCATGGAAGCTCGAATGTAGGGCTCCTCGCTCTTTTCGATGGTCATGGGATTGGGGTAGTGGGCCGGGTTGTCCACGTAGAGCACGGTGCCGTTCTTGAGGGTGAACCGGTAGCGCACGCTGGGAACCGAGAGGATGATGTTGAGCCCGTACTCGCGTTCGAGCCGCTCCTGCACGATGTCCAGGTGCAGCAGCCCCAGGAAGCCGCACCGGAAGCCCTGGCCCAGGGCGGCGGACGAGTCCTTCTCGTAGATGAAGGCCGCGTCGTTGAGCTTGTACTTGTCCAGCGCGTCGGCCAGGTCCTCGTAGTCGTCGGAGGCTATGGGGTAGATCGAGGCGAAGACCACGGGCTTGACCTTCCTGAAGCCGGGCAGGGGCTCGGCGCAGGGCCGTTCATCCGAGGTGATGGTATCGCCGATGCTCACGCTCGAGACGGTCTTGACCCCGGCGATGATATAGCCCACCTCGCCCGCGGAAAGGCTCTCGCGCTTCTGGCGGTTCAGGAGGAACCGGCCCGTCTCCTCTACGCGGTAGACGGCGCCGTTGGACATGAAGCGGATGACATCGCCCTCTCGGACCGTGCCGTCAAAGATCCGGCAGCTGATGACCGTGCCGCGGTAGGAGTCGTAGAAAGCGTCGAAGATGAGCGCGGACAGCGGCGCGTTCTCGTCGCCCTTGGGCGGGGGAATGCGTTCGACGATGGCCTCGAGGATCTCGTCGATGCCCGTGCCCTCCTTGGCCGAGCAGGTCAGGTGCGTCTCCGGGTCGAGCCCCAGCTCGGAGTCGATCTGCTCGAGTACGCGCTCGATGTCGGCCGAGGGCAGGTCGATCTTGTTGATCACCGGGACGATCTCGAGGTCGTGCTCCATGGCCAGGTAGAGGTTCGCCAGGGTCTGGGCCTGTACGCCCTGTGCCGCGTCGATGAGCAGCAGCACACCCTCGCAGGACGCCAGGGAGCGCGAGACCTCGTAGGAGAAGTCCACGTGCCCTGGTGTGTCTATGAGGTTGAGTGTGTAGGTTTTGCCGTCGCGGGCCTCGTAGGGCAGGGAGATGGCCTGGCTCTTGATGGTGATGCCGCGCTCGCGCTCGATGTCCATGTTGTCGAGCATCTGGTCCTTGAAGGTCCTGGCGTCGCAGACGCCGGTACGCATGATCAGGCGATCAGCGAGCGTGGATTTCCCGTGGTCGATGTGGGCGATGATGCTGAAATTCCGGATATTCTGCATGTCATTTTCCTGCTGTGCTGTCCTATTCGATGCGGGGCGGTTTGTCAAGAAATGTAAAGGGCGGCCTCGGCCGGCTCGAGGTATGCGGGAATAGTCCATACCCGGCGCCGGACCCTTCTTGCGCCTTGCCGATGCCCTGGGTGAGCAGGTCCGCCCGTGTCGCGAGATCACAACAAAGGTCTTGATAAAAATTACAAGCTTACCGAAGAGAACGGGCAGGAATCCGCGGGAGACTGCAGCAGATGCGCTTTTACCGCGCAGCCGGGGTGAGTGCGGCTGCACGCAGCACCGTGTATTGGAGTGTAGATGCCCATTGGAGACAGC
>JBASVF010000159.1:0-2092 GCA_049275795.1 Desulfomonilia bacterium | reverse complement strand
GCCCGTACCAGTTCCCGGAGAAGCTCATCCCGTTGATGGTGATCAATGCACTGGGGGAGCGCGAACTCCCGGTGTATGGAGACGGCCGCAACGTGCGCGACTGGATCTTCGTGGAAGACCACTGCCGGGGGATCGTCCTGGTGGCCGAGAACGGACGCAGCGGCGAGGCCTACAACATGGGTGGGGATGCGGAGCGCGAGAACATCCAGATCGTGCGCTTCATCCTCGAGCACCTCAAGAAGCCCGAGACGTTCATCCGGTACGTGACCGACAGGCCGGGACACGATTTCCGCTACGCCATGGACTACTCGAAGATCGAGGACGAGCTGGGCTGGCGGCCCCTCTTCGGATTCGAAGAAGGGATGTTGGCGACCATCCGGTGGTATCTCGAGAATCGGCCCTGGTGGGAGCGAATCCTCTCAGGGGATTACCAGCAGTACTATGAAAGGATGTACGGGAACCGATGAAGATACTGATTACCGGCGCCCTGGGCCTGCTCGGGCATGAGGTGGCCGAGGTGTGCCGGAGCCGGGGCGACGAGGTCCTGGCCACGGATGTCGCGTCGGCGGACGCCCCGCTCGATGTTACGAGCCCCGCAGGAGTCCAGGGCTACGTAAGATCCATGAAACCCGACTGGCTCATCAATTGCGCCGCTTATACAGACGTGGACGGCTGCGAGGAAAAGCAGGACCTCGCCTTTGAGCTCAACGCCAGGGCCCCGGGAATCCTTGCGAGGGCGTGTGAGGAACACGGCTGCAGGCTCCTGCACATCAGCACCGATTACGTCTTTGACGGGGAAAAGCAGACCCCCTACACCGAGGACGACAGGCCCAACCCGGTGAACGTCTACGGCAGGAGCAAGCTCGCCGGGGAGATCGCCGTGCAGGAGGGGGTGGAGCACTATCTCATCGTGAGGACCCAGTGGCTCTTCGGGCCCCGCGGCAGGAACTTCGTCTCCACCATCCTGGGCCTAGCGCGGCATAAGGAAACGCTTCACGTGGTCGATGATCAGTGGGGGTCGCCTACCTACTCGAAGGACCTGGCAAGGGCGTTGCGGCTGCTCATGGAGTGCGATGCCCGAGGGATCTTCCATGTGAGGAACCGGGGCAAGGCTACCTGGTACCAGCTGGCACGGCGTGCCGTGGAGCTGCTGGGGCTTCCCACCCGGCTCGTCGCAGTTCCGACCGCGGAGTTTCCCCGCCCCGCCCGCAGACCCCTCAACAGCCTCCTGTCCACCCGCCGCTTCAACCAGACGACCGGAAAGCTCATGCCTTCGTGGCAGATCTCGCTGGAGAGCTATCTTAAGGAATATCTCGTGGAGCAGCGAAAAGGGGGGTAGGAGCTGGAGCCACCGGGCGCTTCCGCGGCGCACCCGCCTTCGTGAGAGCTCCGGGGGGCTACGGCCTGAGATCTCCGGTACGGGCAGTGCGATGAGATGAACGGGCTTCAGCCGGAGATGATATTTTGATAAAGATGGAAGACGGCTTAAGATCGGGGCCTTCCCGCGTGAACGTTTATCGTGCAAGGGACGGCGGCTTTGAGGGCTTAGGTCCGACAAGACTCGAACCATGAAAAGGAGTAGAAGTTGAAGCGAGAACAGCGCAAGAGCGCGGCGAGAGACTGGGCGGAGGCGCTCGTCGTCGCCTTCATCATTGCCATGATCATCCGGGCCTTCGTGCTCCAGGCGTACCGGATTCCCTCTTCATCCATGGAAGACACCCTGCTCAAGGGCGACCATATCCTGGCCACCAAGTACAACTACGGGCTGACCATCCCGTTCACCACAAACAAGTTCTGGGGGCAGAGCCGGGTGCCCGAACGCGGCGACATCGTCATCTTCACCTTTCCCCTCGACAAGTCAATGGACTTCGTCAAGAGGGTGATCGGGCTTCCGGGCGACACCGTCGAGGTGAAGGACAAGAAGGTGTATATCAACGGTGAACTCTACAGCATCCAGGCGGAAAAGCACACCGACCCCTTCATCCTCAACCAGGGCCAGGGAAAGGCGAGAGACAATTTCGGGCCCGTCACCATAGACCCCGGATACTGTTTCGTAATGGGGGACAACCGAGACCAGAGCTACGACAGCAGG
>JBASVF010000158.1:0-6011 GCA_049275795.1 Desulfomonilia bacterium | reverse complement strand
GGGTGCGGCCTGACCCTGAAATGCACCCGGTGCGACAGGAGCCTTACCTATCACCGGATGAAGGGATCGAGCATCTGCCACTACTGCGGATTTTCGCTCAAACTGCCCGAAATCTGCCCCAAATGCGGGTGCATCGATATGAAACCGCTGGGGATCGGAACCGAGCACGTCGTGCAGAAGATCGGCGCGCTGTTCCCCCGGGCGCGTATCCTCCGAATGGATTCCGACGAGATCACCACGCCGAACAAGCTCACCAGCGCCCTTGAGGCCATCCGCACCCGGCAGGCCGACATCATCGTGGGAACCCAGATGATCGCCAAGGGCCACGATTTCCCCTACCTCACCCTCGTGGGGGTCATGCATGCCGAACAGCTCATGTTCATGCCGGATTTCCGGGCGGGCGAGCGGACCTTCCAGCAGGTCGTCCAGGTTGCCGGACGGGCGGGTCGCCGGGCGGCGAACACCCGGGTGCTCATCCAGACGCTGATCCCGGACCATCCGCTCATCCGCTCCATCGCAGGTTACGACTACGAGGGCATGATCCGCTCCGAGCAGGAGGCCCGCAAGGCGGCAGGGTTTCCCCCCTTCACCCACATGGCGAGGTGCATCTTCTCGAGCAGGAACCGCGAGCTGCTCGCGCAGGCCGTGCGTGACCTGGCGGCCCGGCTCAAACCCAGGGACGTCAATCTCCTGGGCCCGGCGCCCGCCCCGGTCTCGCTGCTCAAGGGCAGCCACCGCCTGCACCTCATCCTCACCTCGATGAACCGCGCCGCCCTCCACGCGGCCCTCGACCGGCTGGAGCGCATGCAGCATCCCCCCGGGGTGAGGGTCAGGATCGACGTCGACCCCTACACGATGCTGTAACCTTCCCGGAGATCAAAGCTAAGCATGGCACCACCAGACACGGCCGGCCCTCTTCACAAGGCCGGAGGCGGCAGAGGCGTCCCCGAAGGCTGGACCGTGCCCGCATTCCTAGATGCACCATGCTTGGGAAGGCGGAAAGCGAAACGGCTCCGGATACACTCCTCGAAGCGGGACGGCTGTGACTGGGCCTGTTACGGCGATTGCGATCGGGTCAGGACATGGCGGGTATGGCGGAGAGAGAGGGATTCGAACCCTCGGTAGAGCTTTTGGCCCTACATTCGCTTAGCAGGCGAACGCCTTCGTCCACTCGGCCATCTCTCCATACGTCTTTCGTGGCGGAGGGAGCAGGATTCGAACCCGCGGTACCCTAAGGTACAACGGTTTTCAAGACCGCCGCCTTCAACCACTCGGCCATCCCTCCACAAGTAAGCGGTGTATTCCTCCTTAACTGATTGGAGATATGAGGTCAAGCTTCATGTAAGGCCTCAAAACCTCGGGCACGACCACCGACCCGTCCGCCTGCTGGTAGTTCTCCAGGATGGCGGCCAGCGTCCGTCCCACGGCAAGGCCGCTGCCGTTTAGGGTATGGCAGAAATCGGTCTTCTTCGACTCCTGGGACCGGTAGCGGATCTGGCCCCTTCGCGCCTGGAAATCCAGGAAGTTGCTGCACGAGGATATCTCGCGATACACGCCCTGTGCCGGCATCCAGACCTCGAGGTCGTAGGTCTTAGCCGAGGAGAAACCCAGGTCGCCGGTGCAGAGCACCACCTTGCGGTAGTGGAGCCCGAGCCGCCTGAGGATGTCCTCGGCGTCGCCGGTGAGCTCCTCGAGATCGGTAAACGAGCGGGCCGGGTCGGCGAACCGTACCAGCTCGACCTTATTGAACTGGTGCAGCCGGATGAGCCCGCGGGTGTCCTTGCCGTAGGAGCCGGCCTCGCGCCGGAAGCAGGGGGTATAGGCCACGAGCTTCACGGGCAGATCGGCGCCGTTCAAGGTCTCCGACCGGTAGAGGTTGGTCACCGGGACCTCTGCCGTGGGGATGAGGAAATACCCGTCCGTGGCAAAGAGCTCCTCCTCGAACTTGGGCAGCTGGCCGGTGGCGGTCATGCTCTCGCGGTTTACCATGAAGGGGGGCAGCACCTCGGTGTAGCCGTGCTCTCTGGTGTGCACATCGAGCATGAAGTTCACGAGCGCACGCTCCATGAGCGCGCCCGGCCCCCAGTTCACCGCGAAGCGGGCCCCCGTGATCTTGGAGGCGCGCTTGAAATCCAGGATGGAGAGCCCCTCACCCACGTCCCAGTGGTCCCGGGGAGCAAAGGAGAACTCGGGCTTCTCGCCCCAGACGCTCACCACCTGGTTGTCGGCGGAATCCCTGCCCACGGGAACGCTCTCGTGGGGGATGTTGGGGATCTCAAGGATGGCGGCTGCCACGGTCTCGTCAGCCTCCCGGATCTGCTCGTCCAGGGCCTTGATTCTCTCGGATATGGACCTCATCTCGCGCTTTTCCTTCTCGAGATCCAACCCTTCGGTCCTGGACTTTGCGATGCGGGTGGAGAACTGGTTCCGCCGGGCTTTCAGCTCGTCCGCCTCCTGGATCAGCTCCCTCCTGCGGGCGTCCGCCTCGAGCAGCTCATCCAGGCTCACAGCAGCACCGCGGTTCTCGAGGGCGGACTTTACCAGGTCGATATTTTGCCTAATAAATTTAATATCTAACATACCTTCTCCCTTATCATCCTTAAAGCCCTGCAGTCAAGCAATCCTTCCCCCGCCGCTCCCGGCCCCTCGAAGCTTCACGGCCGGAATGCTGCCTCCCCAAGCCCCCCAGCGCACAGAAAAGCGTGAGCTCCCGGCCGGGACACATCCCGCTCCCTCAACGAGGCCGCGGCGATTCCGCGGCGGATCCCGAGGCGCTCGAATCTCCGGTCCCGGCCTTTTCCCGGTTACAAGCACCGTGATTCTATGGTACAAGGCGGCCAGAAGCTCTAGCCGACTGCGATGGTTAACAGGAAGATACCTCGAATCCTTATCATATGCGCGGCCCTTGCGGCGCTCGTTACCACGATCGGGTATGTTTCGCTCACCCGGGTGCTCCCCGCCCTGCTCGAACGGAACATGGAGGAAATTCTCTCCTGGTATGCAGGCCGGGAGGTCTCCGTGGCCCGGAGCTCCGTCAAGGTGCTGCCCCGGGTGGAGATCATCCTCGATGAGCTCCGCGCCGGCGCCCCGGATACGCCGCTGCTGAGCGCCCGCAGAGTGGAGGCCCGCGCCCCGTTCAGGGACCTCGTCCTGAAAGGCGGCCGAAGCCTGAGCCTCGAGCTCGACGAGCCCATCCTCACCCTGGACCTCAAGGCACTGAAAAGGCTCGATGACTTCACCCCCGGGCGGGGCCTTCCATCCATTCTCATCCATAACGGGTCGATCGTCCTTCCGGGCGAGGGCCGCCCGGTGATCCTCTCGGCCCACGGCATGCTGGGGCATGGTTCCCTCGAGCTTACTGCCGAGGTGCTCGGCGCCCGCGCTGAAGCCTCGGTCCGCATCGATACGGGATTGACCGGCACGATCGCCTGCCAGGGCATGGACCTCTCGCTCCTGGACGCGAGGATGCAGGGCGTCCTCGATCTCGCCGGCGACTTCTCCTCGAGCGGGCGGGAGGCTGTCTCGCATGTGGACCTTCAGGGAAACGGGGTCGTGCTACCCTGGTCCAGGACCCGGATTGAAACCCTGCACCTCGCCATCGGGGCGAGGGGCGGCGCCGAACGCATCGAGATCCGCGAGATCTCGCTCAAGACCCCGTTGGCCGAGGTGAGCGGCACCGGCCGCATCGAAGAGCCCGGGTCCCGGACCCGGGCCCCGGTGGTGCTCGACCTGAGCTCGAATGCCTTCGAGTACGAGCGGATCGTGGATCTCCTGCCCGTGGACCGGTTCCGTCCCTGGCTGCGCACCCTGCTGTCGTCACAGATCAGGGGCGGACTCTCCCGCTTCGCCTCCGCGCACTACGAAGGCACGCTGGGAGAGCTGCTCGGCTTCACCCGGTTCATCGACCACATCACCGTGACGCAGGAACTCATGGGCCAGAGGTTCCGCTTCGGCCCCGGCACGGAGACGATCACGGACATCACCGGGCAGGTGGTCTACGGCAACGGCCACATCGTGTTCAGGGACTTGAGCGGCCGGACCAACGGCTCGGTCGTTGAGAAGGTGAACCTGCACTTCCATGACGTGCTCGTGCCGGGCGTCAAGGTCGGGGTGGACGTGAAGCTCGACATGCCTGCCCGCGACTTTCTCGATACCTGGAAGGCCTCGGGGCTGCCCGTGTACTCCCGCCGCGATCTCCTGGCAGGCATCTCCGGCGTGGAGGGAGGCCGGGTGAGGGGCGAGGTGAGCACCCTCTTCGACAGCAAGGCCCGGAGGCGCCTCACGGCAAAGGGCGAGGTAGCCCTCGAGAACTGCTCCTACCTGTGGGGCAGTCACCGGATCCGCAACCACAGCGGATATGCCGCAGCAGCAGACTTCTCGGCGCCGGTAAGGATATCGTCGAACCTCGACCTTCCCCGGTGCCGGGTGCAGGCACTGGACATCACCCTCCAATCCCCGTTCGATGAACCGAGCTCGACCTTCCGCACCGAGCTCGAGGGCGGCTTCATCCTGGGAGGCCTATCGCTGGATAAAAACACCGTTCTCATGGTGGAGGGCGCCTCGGAGGGCGGCCGGTTCTCGGCCGAGGTCAATGCCAGGTCGGGGGGCTTCGTGCTTGCAGGCTCACCGCTTCGCTTCCGCGGGGGACCGGCCGAGGCACATGCCGGGATCACGGGCACACTCCGCCCGGAACGGTCGCTGGAGTTCTCCGGCAGGATCCTGCCCGCAGAGGCCTTGCCGCTCGAAGTCCGGGGGAGCGCCGGAGAGGCTGAAGGCCGGGTGCGCATCAGGGGGCTCCTGGACCTGGCACGGATCGAGGCCGTGATGGGAAAAACCGGCAGGCCGCTCTCGGGTGAAATCCAGGGAGAGGCGGAGATCGAGTGGGGCCGGCAGACCACCCTGGAGGGATCGCTGACGTTCAAGCAGGCAGTGCTTCCCTTCGGGGGCGAGTTCGTTACCGTTGACGGCCCCCTAAGGATGGAGGGCAGCACCATGCAGTCCGAGGGCATGCGCATCAGGAGGCAGGATACGGAGATCGGCCTTTCCCGGGGCGTGCTCTCGCTGACCCCTGAGCCCTCCTTCCGGGGGGACCTCGCCATCACGGGTCTGGATCTTTCACGCGAGCCGGGCAGGAAGCCGCCCAAGGGGCTCCGGTCTTGGAAGGCCTCCGGCCGGATCAAGCTCCTGGATGCGAACATCTACGGCATTCCCCTGGAGGAGACCGGGATGGGATACTCGCTCGAGCAGGGGGTGCTGTCGCTCACCGACCTCCGCTCTTCCGGGAAGACCGGCACGGTCCAGGGTTTCTTGACAACCGACCTCTCGAGGATCCGGTCCTTCGACCTCCGGTTTTCGCTGTTTAACGTCAACATCAAGGGCCTCTTCGACGCCTTCTCGCAGAGGCAGGACCTGATCAGGGGCACCATGGACTTCAACGGGCGCCTGCGGGGGGAGAACGGCCTGGTCAACGGCACCGTCAACCTGGTGGCCAAGAAGGGCCGGCTGAAGAAGTACGCGCTCTCTACCAGGATCTTCGCCCTGCTCAACGTCTACAAGATCATCCAGAGCCAGGAGCTCGAGCTCACCAGCAAGAATTTTCCCTACAATACCATCGCGGGCACCTTCCAGATCGAGGACAGCGTGATGCATTTCGACGATTTCTACCTCGACAGCAACTCCCTGCAGCTCTCGGCGGTGGGCAAGTACTCCCTTATCACCAGGGAGATCGATGCCGTGCTGGGCGTCCAGCCCTTCGAGACGATCGACAAGGTCATCAGCTGGATCCCACTCGTGGGATGGGTGCTCACCGGCGAGAACGGCAGGCTCCTGGTGGTCAGCCTCAACGTAACCGGCCAGATCGACGACCCCACGGTGCAGGTCGCCCCTATCGAGACGATCTCGAGCCCTATCCTGGAGTCGCTGGGCAGGACCCTGAACCTCCCGTTCGATATCGTCAGGGACTGGCGCAGGTACGTTCCCGGGATCAAGAAATAACTGCCGGATCAGGGCCG
>JBASVF010000157.1:0-2360 GCA_049275795.1 Desulfomonilia bacterium | reverse complement strand
GATCAGGACCGGCGAGTCGGGCGACGAGGCTGTCTGAAGGAATGTCCGAGCCCGCTTGCACCCGGCATGTTCACGCCTGCGGGTACGGTCCCGCCCGGGAGCTCACCTCCTGGGCGGACCGCACGGTCCGCTCGCTCTTCGAAGCCGGTCCCGGTAGTACGGGGGAGGACTGGAGCGTCGTGGCGCTCGGCGGCTACGGAAGGCGCGAGCTCTGCCCGTTCTCCGACCTGGACATCCTCTTTCTCATAGGCAGGAGTCTTCCGTCGGACAGGGTAGAGCAGGTCCTTAAGGATCTGCTCTACCCGCTCTGGGACGCCGGGTTCAGGGCGGGATACAGCGTCAGGACCATACCGCAGGTGCTTCACGACGCCGGACGGGACTTCTTCCTGCAAACCTCCCTGCTTGGCGCCCGCCTCGTCTGCGGCTCACGCACGGTCTTCGAGAGGCTCACGAGCACCCTGGCCACGAACAGGCGCCTGAACCGCAGCACCCGGTTCATCTCCGAGCTCGCCTTCCACACCCGCAGGAGACACGAGCTCTACGGCGACGCCTCGTACGTGCTCGAGCCGGACATCAAGAACGGCCGCGGCGGCCTTCGCGACCTCCAGAGCATCGCCTGGATAAGCTCGGTCCTGGGCCGCACCCGCGGGCGCCGTATACTGCCCGCCTGTCTCGAGGTTACCCCGGGCTTGAGCGAGGCAGGCCGGTTCCTGCTCGAGGCTCGTTTCACGCTCCACCTGGTCGCGGGGAGGAAGACGGACCGGATGCACCTGGAGCACCAGCAGGCCCTCGCCCGCCGGATGGGCTACACCCCCAAATCCTCGGAGACGGCGGTCGAGGCATTTCTCCGCGACTTTCACATACATGCTGCGACGGTGCGCTCGGAGCTCGAAACCCTGCTTACGTACCTGAACCGCCCTCGGGGTATCCGGGGGCTGCTCTCGCGCGGCAGGAGACAGGGAGGAATCCTGGTAAGGTCGGGGATGATCTCGTTCGAAAAACCCGGAGAGCTTTTCCATGACCCGCTCGCCGTGATGGCCGCCTTCAGGAGCATAGCCCGGGAAGGCTCTTCCTTGAGTCCGGAGGCGCGCTCCCGGGTGCGTTCCCCAGCTTCCGGCGGGATCGGTCCGTGGGGAGGTCCGGCCGTGGGCTCGATGCTGCTTGAGATCCTCCGCTCGCCCCACGCGGCAAGCGCTCTGACCGCCATGCTGGAGACCGGGGTCCTCGAGCTGCTCATCCCGGAGTACGGGGCCATCCGCGGCAGGACAATCTTCGACGTATTCCACACCTACACGGTCGACATCCACAGCATCCGTACGGTATCCGAGCTTAGGTCACTCGAGGAGGACGAGCAGGAGATATTCTCCCGCATCACAGACCCTGACGCCCTGTACCTGGGTGCATTTCTGCACGACATCGGCAAGGGGATCGTCGCGCCGCACGAGGTCTCGGGAGCCCCGGTCGCGGGCCGCATCGCTTCCAGGCTCGGGTTTGACGATGCCAGGAGCGGTCTGTGCGCCTTTCTCGTGGAAAACCACCTTGCCATGACCGAGCTTGCGCTCGGGCGCGATCTGACGGAGGAGAAGGTGATCGAGGACTTCGCACGGAGGGTGTCAACCCCGGAGCGGCTCTCCATGCTCTTTCTCCTTGCCGCGGCGGATGCCTGCGCGACCGGCCCCCTTGCCTGGAGCGACTGGAAGGCCGCCCTGCTGCACGAGCTCTACGCCAAGACGCTGAACCTCCTGGAAAGGGGACTCTTCAGGGACCCCGGAAACACGCGCCTGCTCGAGGAGCGGTGGCGCCGGCTCATCGATGCCTCGCGAGGCGATCCGGCTGTTTCGGGCAGGCTGTGGGCCCTTCCCCAGGCTTACGTCCTGGCCACCGGGGTGCGGGAGATCGAGCGGCACCTGGCCATGAGCTCGGATCTCACCTCGGCCGGGGATGGCTGGGCACACATCCGCCACGAGAAAAGCCACGCCGTGGCGACCTTCGTCACCAGGGACAAGCCGGGGCTCTTCAGCCTGCTCGCCGGGCTCCTCGCGGCCAACCGCCTGGAGATCATCCAGGCGTACATCTTCACCTGGTATGACGGCACCGTGGTGGACAGCTTCAGGGTGCTTGCGCCGTGGGAAGACTACCGCGGCTGGGACGATCTGGGCAGCCAGCTCAAGGAGATCCTCTCGGGCGGGGCGGATATCGAGGACCGCCTCGCACGGGCCGTGGCCCTGCGCGCCCGGGAGCCGTCCCCGCCTCTTTCCTCAAGCGAGGCCCAAGCCAGCCTGGACAACGAGTCCTCGGACTTCTTCTCCATCATCGACGTGCGCGCCAGGAGGCATCGCAGGCTCATATACGACGTATCC
>JBASVF010000156.1:0-4317 GCA_049275795.1 Desulfomonilia bacterium | reverse complement strand
GAAGTACATGGTCCTTATCTTGCTCGACTCGCTCTTTACCAGGGCATTGAGGTAGATCCTCTCGTAGTTGAAGCGTTTGAGCTCGGTGAGCGCCTCGAACACCCGAGGCGAGTAGGAGATGGCCCCGCTGCCTGAATTATTGATCAGGTCATCCACCAGGGCGTAGACGATTTTTCCGTTGGTGTCCCCGAGGACCCGGGAGGCAGCCGGCGGGATGTCGCTGCGGGAGACGATTCCCAGGGAGATGGCGTCCTCGATGTCCCGGCCGATATAGCTCACCGTGTCTGCAACCCTCACCAGAGCCCCCTCCATGGTCATGGGCACGGGCGTCGATCCCTGGCGGATGAGCCCGGCCTTGTTCTCGAGGTCCTCGAAGGAGAAGGCCTCCACCGGCTCCACGCTCTGCTCCGTGGTCTCGCCGTTGTGACAGAGGATGCCGTCCAGGACCTGGAGAGTGAGGTTGAGCCCCTTTCCCTGCTTCTCGATGCGCTCGAGGGACTCCAGGGCCTGCACGTTGTGCCTGAACGGCCCGATTCCCGAAAGCCTGCAGAGCTCGTCCAGGTACTGTTCGCCGTCGTGGCCGAAGGGAGGGTGGCCGATGTCGTGTCCTATGGAAATCGCCTCGATCAGGTCCTCGTTGAGCCCGAGCCTGCGGCCGATGGTCCTGGCGATCCGCGAGAGCAGCTGCACGTGGATGACACGGTGCGAGATCCCCTGGTGCCCGACCAGGTAGAAAACCTGGGTCTTGTCGATATAAGAGGTGTAGGCCTGGGAGTGCAGGATCCTGTCCACATCGATGGAAAAGGCGTCCCGCATGTCCCAGGTGCCCGAGTCGTCAGGGCGGCGTCTCAGCGCCCGGCTGGGATCGGCGCCTTTCATGTCATCCTCAGGCGGTGAGCTTCGAGAACCGCGCCACCCGGTCGAACAGGCCCACCAGGCTCTTCAGCAACGCGATACGGTTCAAGCGCACGTCCTCGTTCTCGCTCATGACCAGGACCTTGTCGAAGAAGGCGTCGATGGGCTCCTTGAGGTCGGCCAGCAGCTTGAGCGCCCTGTCGTACTCGCCCTTTGACGCGTAGGCGATGAAGGGCCCCTCGGTCTCCTTGAAACGTGCATAGAGCGCCCGCTCCTCGTCCTGCTCGAACAGGGACTCGGTGACGGTCCCGGTGGCCCGCACCTTCTTGAGGATGTTCTCCACCCGCTTGGAGGCGGCAGAGATGGAGGCGAACCACTCCTGGTCCTTCAGGCCGGCGATGGCCCGGGCGCGCATGAAGGCATCCACGGGGTCGTCGAAGCCCGGCAGGACCGCCTCGACCACGTCGCCCGGGATGCCCCTGGTCTGGAGGATCGAGACGAACCTCGACCGGAAGAACGCCATCACGTCTTCCTTCACCTCCGCGGCACTGCGCTTGAGCCTGGAGGAGAGCTGCTCGAGGGCCCGGTCGACGAGCTCCGAGACGGAGAGCCGGTAGCCCTTGCCCAGCAGGATGTTCTCGATGGCGATGGTCTGCCTGCGCAGGGCATAGGGGTCCGAGGTGCCGGTGGGGATCATCCCCACGCCGAAGCACCCGCAGATGGTGTCGATGCGGTCGGCCATGCCCACGATGTCGCCGATGACCTCCTTGGGCAGCTCGTCCTCGGCCGAGGCGGGCAGGTAGTGCTCGTGGATGGCGCGCGCAACCTCGGGGTCGCGGCCCTGGCGCAGGGCGTATTCCCTCCCCATGACGCCCTGGAGCTCGGGCAGCTCGCAGACCATGAGGCTGTTGAGATCGGCCTTGCACAGGTACGTGGCCTCGGCCACCTTGTCCCGCTTCTCGGGCGCGAGCCTGTCGGCCAGGTACAGGGCGATCTTGCGAAAGCGCTCCATCTTCTCGTAGGAGGTGCCAAGGTCCTTGTGGAAGATCACTTGCTTAAGCCGCTCGGCATAGTCCTCGAGCGGAACCTTCAGGTCCTCCTCGAAAAAGTACTTGCCGTCGTCCAGGCGGGCCTTGAGCACGCGCTCGTTGCCGGTGCGCACCACGGCGTCGTCCCTGGGCACGATGTTGCTCACCGCGGCGAAGTAGGGCCGGAGCTCGGCGGCGTTCTCGAGCGAGTACAGGGGGAAGTAGCGCTGGTGGTGCTTCATCACGGTCACCAGGACCTCTGCCGGCAGCTCCAGGAAGGACTCGTCGAAGCGGCCGATGATGACATGGGGATATTCCACCAGGTTGGCCACCTCGTCGAGCAGATCGCGGTCCCTGACCTGCGCTTTCAGGCTGCGGGCATTATCACTCACCCCCTCCCAGATGAGGCGCTTGCGCTCGGAAATGGACGGGACCACGAAGTGCTTCGCAAGCAGGTCCACGTAGTCCTTCGCGTCGGAAATCTCCAGGGCGCCCGGCGCCATGAAGCGGTTGCCGAAGGTGACCCTGCCTGCGGTGATGTTGCCGAAGCTCACGTCAAGGACCCGGTTCCCGAAGAGGGCCGCGATCCAGTGGACCGGCCTGGCAAAGCGCACGTCCGGATTCGACCACCGCATGGTCTTGGGGAAGGGGATCTGAGTGATGAGCTCGCAGAGAGCCTCGGTCAGGAACTCGGAGGCGGGCCTTCCGGGAATGGTCCGGGTAACGCAGAGGTATTCGCCCTTGGGCGTCTGCGTGAACCCGACCTCCTCGATGTCAACCCCTGCGGACCGGGCGAATCCGAGCGCCGCCTTGGTGGGGTTGCCCTGGGCGTCGAAGGCCGCTTGCCGGGCCGGGCCCATCCGGGTTTCCACCGTGTCGGGCAGGGTATCTGCAAGCCCGGATACGCTCAACGCGAGTCGCCTTGGAGTCCCGAATACCTCGATGGGGTCGTGCTCTAGCCTGCCCTGGGCCAGCCTGGCTTCCATCCACGACTTCATGAACTCCAGGGCCGGGGCGATGAAGCTCGAAGGGATCTCCTCGGTGCCGATTTCGAAAAGCAGCGTGCTGGTCATGCCTGCTCCTTGCTCCGGGAGCGCTCGATGTCCTCGAGGTAGAGCCTGGCCGCCGTCCGGGCCAGGTCGCGCACCCGGGCAATGTATGACTGGCGCTCGGTGGTGCTGATGGCGTTGCGGGCGTCCAGGAGGTTGAAGGTGTGCGAGCACTTCAGGCACATGTCGTAGACGGGAAGGGCCAGGCCTTTTTCCGCTACCCGCCTGCCCTCCTCCTCGTAAAGGGTGAAGAGGGTGAGCAGGGTCTTTATGTCTGCCAGCTCGAAGTTGTAGGTGGACCACTGGCGCTCGCCCGCGTGGTGGACGTCGCCATAGGACGTGGAGCCCTTCCATGTGATGTCATAGACCGAGTTCTTGTTCTGCAGGAACATGGCAATGCGCTCCAGCCCGTAGGTGAGCTCGGTGCACACCGGGTCGAGGTCGAAGCCGCCCACCTGCTGGAAGTAGGTGAACTGGGTGATCTCCATGCCGTCGAGCCATACCTCCCAGCCCAATCCCCAGGCCCCGAGCGTGGGCGACTCCCAGTCGTCCTCAACGAACCGGATGTCGTGCTCCAAGGGATCGATGCCCAGCTGCTTGAGCGAATCGAGGTAGATGTCCTGGACATCCAGGGGCGAGGGCTTGAGGATCACCTGGAACTGGTAGTAGTGCTGCAGCCGGTTGGGGTTCTCGCCGTACCGGCCGTCCGTGGGCCTCCGGGAAGGCTCGACGTATGCCACGTTCCAGGGATCGGGCCCCAGGGCCCGCAGAAAGGTGTGCGGATTGAAGGTGCCCGCGCCCACCTCCAAATCATAGGGCTGCGCGATGAGGCACCCGTAGCGCGACCAGTAGTCCTGCAACTTCAGTATCAGCTCTTGAAAATCCATAATGGTCCCCTCTATCACCGGTCCGGGTCAAAATCAAGAAGCTTCGCCAGGAAGGAGACCGACTTCAAGCGCTTTTCCGAGATCTTGTTGCTCACGGCCAGGAGAAAGGCCGTGATCTCTCTCTTGAGCGACTCCTTCACGGAAAGCCGGGTGAGCACTTCTGAGTCGAGCCGCGATGCCCTGGCCAGGAAGGTCGAGGCCTCGCGCGAGAGCATTGCCGCCGAGATCCTGCGAGCGCCGCCCGCGCTCCCGGCACCGGTCAGATCCAGGCCGTAGCCCAGCGAGGAAAGGATGTTCACGAGGGCCACGCACCATACGGAGAACCACTGGGTCCGAGGCTCCATCAATCCCAGGGCTTTCCTCAGGTGCTCGTAGGTCGCCGGGCTCGGGTCCATGGGGCCCAGGTGCTCCTTGATGAGCTCGAGCAGCACCGTGGCGTGGGCGAGGAGCTCGAGGTCCTCCCGAATGGCCAGGTGGGCGTCGATGAGCTGGGCCGAT
>JBASVF010000155.1:0-3651 GCA_049275795.1 Desulfomonilia bacterium | reverse complement strand
TCAGCGGGGCCTCGTCGACCAGGCCCTGCTCCCAGGCGTCCGTGATCCTCTGCCCGCCGATGAGCGGAATTAGCTTCTCCAGCCCTTCGCCCCGCTGCTCCGCCTCGAGCACCTCGCCGATGACCCGGTTCTTGAGCGCCCTTCCCTGCAGGCCGATGCTCTTGCAGAACATGGTGGTCTCGTTTTCCTGCCTTCTGACGAGCTCCTGCTTGATGTTCTCGTGCACCTCGCACTCATGAGTGGCGATGAACCTGCTGGCCATCATCACCCCCTGGGCCCCGAGCACGAGCGCGGCTGCCAGGGACCTGCCGTCGGATATCCCGCCCACGGTCACGACCGGGATGTCGACAGAATCCACGATCCTGGGCGTGAGCACCATGGTAGTCACGTCGTCGTCCAACGGATGCCCGCCCTCCTCGAAACCGGCTGCATACACGCCGTCGTAGCCCGCCTTCTGGGCGTGCACGGCGTGGCGGACCGAGCCCACCTTGTGAAAGAGCTTCACCCCGGCGTCCTTGAGCCTGGCGATGCCGTCAATGCCGATTACCTTGTCCAGCGGGGTGCCCGAAACCTCGATCCCGGCCACCTGCTCCTCCCGGCACACCTTCACGTACATCTGGTGGTGCTCCGCGGTGATCCGGATGGAAGGCAGCAGGGTGAGCCCGACCATGAACGGCTTGTCGGTAAGCTCTCTGACCTCGCGGATGGCGGCCCGGAACTCGTCCTCTGTCTCGTAGTTGCCCGCCGTGAGGTTGCCCAGACCTCCCGCCTCGGATATTGCGGCGCAGAGCCTGGGCTTGCACAACCACATCATGGCCCCGCAGATGATCGGGTACCTGATTCCGAACATTTCCGTGATCGCGGTCTGTATCATGGCTTCCTCCCCGGGAATGGTCCTGGCGGACCATTATCTTAAAGTTAAACTTCACGCTTTATGACCGAGATATACGGGGCTCGGGCTTTTGTCAACTGCTATCTCCTCTGACGATCAATCCATGGGCGGTGCCTTCCCGGCACGGGCGTGCATTTTCTCCCGACATTTCCGAAGAATCCGGGCCAGGCCCGGGCATGCACTCCTTGTTCTTTTGCCATGGCTGTGATAGGAGATATCCGTCATTGACCTACCAGGAGGTATGAGGTGAAGTATCGGTTTCATGCATACGATTATATCCTGTATCTTATAAGTTTCGTTTTTTTCGCCCTCTTCGTGGGCGACGCCATGGATGCGCTTCCCTTCTCCGAGCCCGTCGACCTGCCTTCGTGGGTGTACCTTGCCGTGGCGGTGATCTTGAACGCATGGGTCCTTCCCATCCCCGGCATCCATCCCAGGAGGATCCCCGAGCGCAGAGAGGTACCCGCCCCCGAGGAGATCCCGGCCCCTCCGGCCAAGGAAGAGGCGGCCAAGCCCGTTGCCCCGCCCGCGCCGTCTCCGAGGGAACGCCTCGAGAAAGGCCTCTCGAAAACCCATAAGGGTTTCGTGGACAGGATCTCCTCGGTATTCAGGCGATCGAGCACCATCGACGAGGCTCTCATGGCCGAGCTCGAGGAGACGCTCGTGGGGACCGACATCGGGGTGAGAACCGCCTATGCCATCTTCGAGTACGTTCAGAAGAGCAGGGAAAGAATCCAGGGCGCCGAGCAGGCCATGGACCTGATCAAGACGGAGGTGACATCCATCCTGAAGCGGCGGGAGGCTCCCCTTGCCATACCTGACGAGACACGGCCCTTCGTGATCATGGTCACCGGGGTCAACGGCTCGGGTAAAACCACCACCATCGCCAAGATCGCCCATCGGTTGAAGAGTGATGGAAAATCCGTGATCATAGCCTCCGGAGACACGTTCCGCGCCGCTGCCATCGAGCAGCTGGAGCACTGGGCACAGAAGGTGGGTGCGGACTTCATCAAGTCCCATGAAGGGGCCGACCCGTCGGCCGTTGCCTTCGACGGACTTTCCGCAGCCATGTCGAGAGGACACGACGTTCTCATCATCGATACTGCGGGCAGGCTGCACACCAAGGAAAATCTCATGGAAGAGCTCAAGAAGACCAAGCGGGTCCTGGACAAGAAGCTTCCCGGGGCGCCCCACGAAATTCTCCTTGTGCTCGACGCCACGATCGGGCAGAATGCGATCGAACAGACACGCCAGTTTCACAACGCCCTGGGTGTGACCGGCATCGCACTGACCAAGCTCGACGGGTCCTCCAAGGGAGGAGTGATCGTCGGCATCGCAAACGAATTCGACATCCCCATCCGATACATCGGCATCGGGGAAGCTATGGACGATCTCCAGCAATTCGATGCGCAAATATTTGTAAATGCTCTTTTTCTTGACAAATAACTGTTTTTTTCGCATAGTGCCGTCATGCTGAAGATCGATCGCGAACGCCTGAAGACCATTTTCGACGCCATGGGGTCCAGGACCATCATGGTCATCGGGGATCTCATGCTCGATCACTATATCTGGGGAAAGGTCGATCGGATCTCGCCCGAAGCCCCGGTCCCGGTAGTGGAGGTGAACGAGGAGAAGTTCAGGCTCGGCGGCGCGGGAAACGTTGCCAACAACCTCCTGAGCCTGGGAGCCCGGGTTCTCCTGAGCGGGGTCAAAGGTGCCGATTCGCACGGAGATATCCTCATGGGTATCCTTGGGGATTACGGGATCCCCACGGACAAGATCCTTACCGACCCGCGCAAGGGCACGATCGTGAAGACCAGGATCATCGCTCATACCCAGCAGATTGCCCGGCTCGACCGGGAGGATCGTTCCGCCATTCCCGACGGGCTCAGGGAGGAGATGATCCGCGGGATCAGGGAGTGCATCGGCCGTGTGGACGCCGTGATCATCTCCGACTATGCCAAGGGCGTGGTGGGAAGGTCTCTCATCGAGCAGGTGGTGGAGCTCACCAGGGACAACGGGGTGATCGTATGCGTCGATCCCAAGGAGAGAAACTTCCCCTTCTATCGCAATGTCGACGTCATCACCCCCAACACCAAGGAGCTGAGCTTCGGGGCCGGTATCAAGATCGAGTCTTACGACGACATTATCGAAGCGGCCCGCAGGGTGAGGTCGGCCCTTTCGTGCGGCACCGTTCTCGTGACCCGGGGCGAGCATGGCATGAGCCTGTTCGAGAAGGACAGCGAGCCGATCGACATACCCGCCATGGCCAGGGCCGTGTTCGACGTGACCGGAGCCGGAGACACGGTGATCTCGTGCTTCACCCTTGCCCTGGTTTCCGGCGCCAGTGCTCGCGAGGCCGCGATCATCGCCAATACCGCCGCCGGGCTCGTGGTGGCCGAGGTGGGCGCCGCGAGTGTCACCCGGGAGACGCTCCACCGGGCATGCATGGAGGAGACCTGTGGGCACACCGGTCATTCCCTCTGAAGTCATGCTTTTTGCCAGCGTCCTCTTTCACGATCAGAAAGCCGCCGAAAAGGCCATCGAGGCGCTGACAAAACGCTGCGGCCGGATCGCGTACGAGTCCGAGGCCATGGCCTTCGACTACACTTCGTACTACGAGGAAGAGATGGGATCCCCCATCTCCCGCATTCTCGTGGCCTTCGAAGAGCTCGTGCCCCGGGACAGCCTCCCGGCGGTCAAGCTCCACACCAATGAGATCGAAGAGAAGCTCTCGGTCGGGAGGAAGAGATCCGTCA
>JBASVF010000154.1:0-19222 GCA_049275795.1 Desulfomonilia bacterium | reverse complement strand
TGGTGGTCATCCAGATGTCGATGCCGAACTGGGCAACCTCTTCATCCCACAGGCCGCTCTTGAGGAAGATCCCGGCCATCTCCCCGGAAAAGCCGAAATCCCCGCCGATGGGCTGCCGCACCCGCCTGCCGTAGAGGCACCGAGTGAGGGGGTAGGCGATGTTGTTCGTGATGGTGCCGTCGTACTTGTGCCTCACGTACAAGGGCGCGACATAGCCGAAGTCGTTGAAGAGCGGCTCTCCCAGGTTCTTGATCCAGCGGGGCGTGATGCTCTTCAAATCGGCGTCCACCACGATCACGGCCTTGGCGCCGAGCTCCACCACCTTCCTGAACAGGTTCTTGAAGTTGTTGCCCTTTCCCTTCACCCCCTTGGGAGTGGAGAGGTAGATCTTGGGGACGCCCTGCGTGTCGGTGTTCAGGAATACCGAGCCTGTCCCGTCCGTGCTGTTGTTGTCGCAGTTGATGATTACCGGGTTCATGCGGCCGAAGTACTCTACGAGGCCCTGCGCCGCCTGGACGGCGGGGAATCCGATAGTGGCCGCCTCGTTGTAGGAGGGGATCCCGACGACGATGTCCGCCTGCCTGACGTTCATCGGGTTTTCTTCTCGGGCCTTCATGCATTCATCTCCAGGTTCTCATGATATCATATTATTGTGTGCCATTCGATGCAGATTCGCAACACCAAACTTTCCCCATGCTCTGCGCGCGCCCGGGAAAAGACTCCTTGCGTTTTGGATGTATCTGTGTGAATCTATCTAATTCCGATGTCGAGACAGGACAAACCCATCATCGTTCAGAGCGACGGGAGCATTCTCCTCGAGGTGCTCTCTCCCGGGTTCGAGTCTGCCCGCGACGCCATTCTCCCCTTTGCCGAGCTGATCAAGTCGCCCGAGTTCGTGCACACCTACCGGATCACCCCGCTGAGCATCTGGAACGCGGCCGCCCTCGGGATCTCGTGCGACGAGGTCATTCGTGCGCTCGAAGAGCATTCCCGTTACGAGATACCGTCCGGCGTGCTCTTCAAGATCCGGGACGCCTTCAGCCGGTGGGACGCGGTGCGGCTCTCGAGGCACGGCGATGGAGGCCTGCTCGTCCAGGCGGCCTCGGAGGAGGTGCTCGAGCGGGTGCTGGCAAGGCCGGAGGTAAAGGAGACGATCCGGGAGCGGGTCTCTCCCCGGGAGTGCACCATCGGCGAAGAGGTGCGCGGGAGGTTCAAGCACCTGCTCATCAAGGCCGGCTACCCGGTGAACGACCTAGTGGGGTACGAGCCCGGAGATCGCCTCGAGATCTCGGTGAGGAACGTCACGCTCTCGGGCCGGGAGTTCTCGTTCCGCCGGTACCAGCTCGAGGCGAGCGACCAGTTCTGGGCCGGCGGCAGCGTCAGGGGAGGGCAGGGCATCGTGGTGCTCCCCTGCGGAGCGGGCAAGACCATCGTGGGCATCAAGGTCATGGCGCAGGCCTCGACCCAGACGCTCATCATGTGCACCAACGTCTCCGCGGTGCGCCAGTGGATCGCCGAGCTGCTCGACAAGACCACCCTGGAGCCCTGGCAGATCGGCGAGTACTCGGGCCAGAAGAAGGAGATCCGCCCGGTCACGGTAACCACGTACCAGATGCTCACCTACCGCAAGAGCAGGAAGGGGCCCTTCGAGCACATGCAGCTCATGAAGGCGCGGAACTGGGGGCTGCTGATCTACGACGAGGTGCACGTGGTGCCGGCGCCCGTGTTCAGGGCGACCACCGAGATCCAGGCAAAGCGCAGGCTCGGGCTCACCGCCACCCTGATACGCGAGGACGGCCTGGAGGAGGATGCCTTTTCCCTCGTGGGTCCCAAGTGCTACGACGTGCCCTGGAAGGAGCTCGAGGGCAAGGGCTTCATCGCCCAGGCGCGCTGCTGCGAGATCCGTCTGCCGCTGCCGCCGGACAAGCAGCGCGAGTACGCGGTGTCATCCGACCGGGCCCAGTTCAGAATTGCCTCGGAGAACCGTCTCAAGGAGCGGGTGACCCGGCGGATTATCCAGCAGCACCCTGACGAGCCGGTGCTCGTCATCGGCCAGTACGTAAGCCAGCTCAGGCGGATAGCAGATGCGCTCAAGGCCCCGCTCATCACGGGCGCCACGCCCAATGCCCGGCGCGACGCCCTCTACGCGGCCTTCCGCCGGGGCGAGATCCCGGTGCTGGTGGTCTCCAAGGTGGCGAACTTCGCCATCGACCTGCCCGATGCGTCGGTGGCCGTCCAGGTGTCGGGCACCTTCGGGTCCCGGCAGGAAGAGGCCCAGAGGCTCGGAAGGATCCTCAGGCCCAAGGACCGGGTCTCCACCTTCTACACCCTGGTGAGCCGGAGGACCTCCGAGGAGGATTTCGCTCACAAGCGCCAGGTTTTCCTCGCCGAACAGGGCTACACGTACACGATCGAGGAGTGGGGCCCCCGTGACATCGACGGCTGACCTCATCTCCCAGATCCCCGAGTACATGGTCGAGGAGCTCTCCGTGAGGATCCTCGGCGCACCCATCGAGCGCCGCCGGCTCGCGGAAAGGCTCGGCGACGAGAAGCGCCTGAGAGGCATACTCGAGGGCTTAACCGGAAGGCAGCGATCGCTCATGCTCGACCTCTACGAGATGGGCGGGAGAGCGACCTGGGAGGTGCTCGCCGCCGCCCGCTCCCCGGACCTCGAGGGGCTCGTGCAGGATCTCACCGTGCTCGGCGGGCAGGGCATCGCGTTCCAGGGAGGGCTTTCGCGCCGCGACGAGGTGATCCTCCTGCCTGCCGTGCATCCCCTTCTCGAGGAGCTTCGCAGGGAATGCTTCGGCGATCCCGGGGAGTTCACGTGGCGCGAGGGGAAGGGCGCCGGCATAGCCCGCCATGTCGCGCTGCTCAACGCGCTTCGTGTTTCGAAGATTCGCTGCCGGTCGGGGATGGAGCCATTCAAGCGGGGCTGGCAGTTCCTCGAGGAGCGGCTCGGCCCGGGCGGGGACATCAGCCGCCTGTACTGGGAGCTCGTCGAGCTCGGGTGCATCCGTGAGATCGAAGGGGTCCTTGCCCTCTACCCGAAGGCGTGCTCGGAGCTGGCCGCCGAGGGAGACGCCCGGTACCCGGTGTGGCGGTTCATCCGCTCGTGCAGGCCGTACCCGAACCTCGACCACAAGGTGCTCACCCTGATCGCGGACAGGGCCATCCGGAAGGATCACGCCGTGCGGGCGCTCACGCTCTTCATCCTGGCGGCCGGGCCCGGGGAGTCCCGCGCGGCGGACCTTGTCCGGGACCTCATAGGCCAGTGGCTCGACTTGGGGGTCTTGGAGCAGGATGTCTCGGGCGGGTGGCTCAGGCTCTCCCCTCAGGCATTCAGGGCGCTCAAGTCAGGCAGGGTCGAGGTGTCCCTGCAAGGCTACGGCGAGGAGGTCGTGATCCAGCCGGACATGGAGATCCTGGTGCCGGGCGACTTCGACCCGGTGGACCTGCTCGACCTGGGCGGGATTGCGGATATCGTGCGCACCGACGTGATGAGCATCTACCGCATCACCAGGAAATCCATCTCGCGGGGCATCCGCAGCGGATGGGACGCGGACGGGATCATGGCCTTTCTCAGGAGGATATCGCGGCACGGCCTGCCGGAGAACGTGGAAAAGACCGTCAGGGGCTGGGTGCTGGCGCACTCCGAGGCGCACCTCCTGCGGGGCACCTTCCTAGTCATGCCCCCTGAGGCGCGTGAGGTTCCCGGCGGGATTGTCGAGGTCCTGCCCGGGATCTTCCGGGTTCCCCGGGAGCGCGAGGCCGAGGTGCTCAACTTCCTGGAGAAGAACGACATCGTGGTTCGGGGCGCTCTCCAGCCCGACGAAGCCGCGCAGGGCGCCTCCTGGGGAAAGATGGTCCCGTCCGTGCCCGCGAAAAAGGGCAGGTGGAAGGACCCCTCGAGGGAGGGGGTATTCCCCTTCGGCATGGTCACGCCGCTTCCCTACGGAGCGAAGGGTGAGGAGATCTTCCAGCAGGCGCTCCAGGACGGCAGGACGGTCGTGATCTTCTACCCGAAGCAGGGCTACGGCGAAGTGCAGGCCAAGAAGATAAGCCCCATCTCCCTGTTCCGCCAGGGAGGCGTCCCCTTCGTGGAGGCCTTCTGCGAGGACACGGGCGAGGGCGAGACCTTCGATATCACGAGGATCAGGGGCCTGCTCATGAACCGCCGGGGGTCATGAGAGCCCGGCATCCTTGATGAGCTTTTTGATCTCCTTGAGCTCCTTGACGATCACGGGGTCGAGCTCCTTCTCGAGCTTGAGCGCCTGATCGAGGTGGTGGACGCTCGCCTTGTACTTGCCGGTCTGGAAGAAGTACCGGGCGAACGAGGCGTGGGACAGGGCCTTCATGGACGCCTTCTCGTAGAGAAGTCCCAGCTTGTAGTCCACCTGGATACTCTGGCCCCGGTACGGCGCCAGGATGGAGATCGCCTCGTCGAACTCGCCCCGGCTCTCCATGATCTCGGCCAGGGGCATCCGGGTCCTGGCCGATGCGCCGTAGGTCTTGAGCAGGGGATAGGCCTCGTCATGCCTGCCGAGCATGGCGAGGTTGAGCCCCGTGTAGGCCTTTGCCAGCTGGAGGTTGAGCCCCTCGAGATGCTTCAGCGCCTGCTCATGCCTGCCCTTCCTCGTCTCGACCAGCCCCAGCGCAAGCCCGTGATAGGGCTCGGGAATGCCCTTTATCCGCTGGAGCGCCTCGTCCTCGGGCAGAACCAGGCCGGTGACGCTTGCATAGAGCGTCCAGTAGCGATCGTCCGGCTTCGGCTGCGGCATGTCCTTTTCCTGGCCGGAAATCCGGCTGGTGATGTGGGGGTGGGTAAGCAGATACTCGGGGATGTCCTCGCCGCCTGAGAAGGGCCCGAGCCGCACGAGAAAGCGGTTCTTGGCGGACGGGCTGAAGCCCGAGGCCTGCAGGAGCTGGTTGCTGAACTCGTCCGCCTCGGTCTCGAAGCGGCGGGAGTAGGCGAGCTTGATGTTCTCTCCTCCCCCGATGGACGACATGATGAGCGCCGATCCGGCCTGGGGGTTCTTGACCGACACCAGGGTGCCCAGGAGCATGCCCGCTATGCTCGCGGCCGTTATCTTCTTCTGCTCCTCGATGGTCTGGGGTATGTGCCTGAGCTGCGCGTGCCCGATCTCGTGGCCGATCACCGCGGCGAGCTCGTCGAGATCCCGGGCGAAGAGCAGGGTGCCCAGGTTGACGAAGATGTGCCCGTCCGGAATGGCGAAGGCATTGACCGACCTGTCCCTGATCACGTGGATCTTGAAGGTGTACATGGGGTCCTTGATGTGGTCGGAAAGCCTGTCCGCGATCATCTCCACCGGCCAGGTGATCTCCTGGTCGTGGACGATGAGCCCTTGGGCATCCAGGATGGAGACGATCTCGCTGGATACCTCGCGCTCCTCCTCGTAGCTCATGGCTCCCGCCAGGGCGGGGAGGCACAGGACCAGCAGGCACAAGAATGCGGCGACGAACTTTTTCATGAGTATCAGCATTACACGCGCGGCGCGCGTGTTTCAAGGGGATGGTCCCGGATTCTCCACGAAGGCGGGCACAAGGGCCCTGTCGGGGGAATATCCTTTTATGATATATCACGGGCAGGGAACATGATGCCGGACGCACCGGGATCGGTGCGCACACCGCCGTTCAGACGAAAGCAGACAGGGGCGTACAGCGGGACTCGAAAAAACAAAGGGGGCAATGAGCTGGTGAAGGATCGGATCGGTGAATTTGGGAAAGGCATCGTGGGGGTCGTGGGGGGAAGCTCCGCCGGCCCGGAAATCCTGGCCATGGCCGAGGACCTGGGCGCAGGCGTGGCCCGCATGGGGTGCATCCTCGTAACCGGGGGAGGCGGCGGGGTCATGAGGGCCGCTTCCCGGGGCGCCTTTCTCGCGGGAGGTCTCGTCATCGGCATCCTTCCCAACCACCGGGGGCAGGCCATGGAAGGCTACCCCAACGAGTACGTCCACGTTCCCGTGTTCACGGGCATGTCGGACGCGCGCAACGCCATCATCGCAAGGACCGCCGAGGTGATCGTGGCCATGAAGGGATCGCTCGGCACCATATCCGAGGTCGCGCTCGCGCTCAAGGCCGGGACCCCGGTCGTCTCGCTCGCCTGCCCACAGTACGACCTGTTTGCCTCCAGCCCGGGATACTTACGCGCACAGACCGTCCGGGAGGTCCTGGAAAAGCTCGAGGAAATGCTCGTATCTCCCCGGAAACAGGTTACGAAACAGTAACTCTTCCATACGAAAGTGTGGGTTGAACCACCTGTGGGTTCTCTGTAACTTCACCTATTAATTAATAACTTTATATTGGCCTCCAATTTGCCTTCCATGTCACGCGTATCAAATCGGAACCAGTGGAGGTCTTATGATGAGGGCACTGCGTGGCATTACGGCAATCATTCTCCTTCTCTTCTGCATCCCCGCTCTAGGATTCGCGGCCACGGTCCGCGTCAGCTGGAACGCCAACACCGAGGCCGATCTCGCGGGGTACAAGGTCTACTACGGTACAGCCTCGAGAACCTACGGGGCTCCCGTGGACGTGGGCAAGGTCACGAGCTGTGTGCTCAACAACATCCCCACCGGCCGCACCTGTTACGTGGCCGTGACGGCCTACGACACCTCCAACAACGAGTCGGGATACTCGGAAGAGGCAAGCGTGTACGTGCCGGCGCCGCCCTCGGACACCACCCCGCCCACCGGGTCGGTGGTGATCAACGGAGGCGCGGCCACCACCTCGTCCAGGACCGTCACCCTCACGCTCTCGGCGACCGACTCCGGCGGATCGGTCGTTGGCATGCGCTTCAGCAACGACGGCAAGAGCTGGTCCAGCGAGGTTTCCTATGCCACTTCCCGGCAGTGGACCCTCACCTCGGGCGACGGGCTCAAGACCGTGTATGCGAATTTCAAGGATGCCTCCGGCAACTGGATGAGCTCGCCGGCATCGGATACCATCACCCTGATAACCGACACGGACGGCGACGGGCTGCCCGATTCATGGGAGAGCGCCCACGGCCTCGATCCGAGCAAGCCCGGCGATGCCGCAGGTGACTTGGACGGCGACGGCATATCCAATCTCGAGGAGTACCACGACGGCACGAATCCCGCCAATCCCTCGGACAACCTGCCCGTGGCCCGCGCCGGCAGCGACCGGACCGTGAACCCCACGAGGGTCTACCTCGACGGGTCGGGCTCGAGCGACCCCAACGGCGATACGCTGCAGTACACCTGGACCCAGGTCTCCGGCCCCGTGACGGTCCAGATTGCGAACGCCAATTCCGCCCGCGCCAGCTTCGTAGGCACCAAGGCCGGGGTCTACCGGTTCATGCTCAGGTGTTTCGACGGCAAGGCGTCGTCGACCGACATGGTGGACATCACGATCAGGAACGTGGCCCCGAGCGTGAGCGCTGGAAGCGACATGACCGTCGAGGCAGGCACCCAGGTCACCCTCCACGCGGTCGGCTCCGACCCGAACGATGACGAGCTTTCCTACCGTTGGAGACTGGTCTCGGGAGAAGGTGCAATTCTACCCAATATGAACAAGCAGGACATCGTGGTCGGCTTCAATGCCGGGGGACAGTACCGGTTCTCGGTCACCTGCTCTGACGGGCAGCTCACCAGTCCGGCCGATGAGGTCGTGATTACGGTCAACGCCCCCGAGAACCAGGTCCCGACCGCGAACGCAGGCCCGGACCAGGACGTCGATGCAGGCACGCTGGTCAATCTTGACGGCAGCGCCTCCTCCGACCCGGATGGCGATAGCTTGAGCTTCGATTGGAGGCAGGTCTCGGGTGCGGCGGTGGATCTCCGCAACGCCCGGACCGCGACCCCGTCCTTCATCGCATCCGAGGAGGGGACCTACGAGTTCGAGTTGGTGGTGTCCGACGGCAAGGCATCCTCGGTTCCCGACCGGGTGGTGATCAGGGTGCTCGAGCTCAACAACGCCCCGGTCGCTGTTGCCGGTGAGGATCTCCAGGTGTACGTTGGCGAGACGGTGAGACTGGACGCCTCGGGCTCGTTCGATGCGGACAACGACCCCATCACCTTTGCATGGACACAGGTTTCGGGCGCAGCGGTGACGCTCAGCGGCGCCAACACGGCCAACCCGAGCTTCACCCCGACCACCTCGGGCGTGCTGACCTTCGCGGTCCGGGTATCCGACGGCAGGGCCGAGTCCGAGGATCGCGTGTCCGTTACCGTGGATGACATCAACCAGGTTCCGATCGCCTACGCCGGTGACGACCTGTCGGTCAGGACCGGGGAGAAGGTAGTCCTCGATGGAAGGGCCAGCTACGACCCGGACGGCGACGCCATATCATACATCTGGTCGCAGGTATCGGGCACCAGGGTCTCCCTGAGCGGCGCGAACACCGCAACCCCGTCCTTCACACCGGCGCAGGCAGGGACCTATGTCTTCGAGCTCAAGGTCTACGACGGGGCCGATACCAGCACACCTGATACCGTTACCGTAACCGTTGTAACCGAGGCGGTTTCCATCCAGCCGGTCAGCCCGCAGTCGGGCGCCGTGGAGCGCAGCAACCCGGTCTTCAGGTGGAGCGCCGATGGCCTGAAGAGATTCACGGTTGGCATCTCTCTGGATGGCAGATGGTTCATCACGATCTATTCGGGCACCAGGACCTATTGCAGCATCCACCCGCTCCTGTGGCAATGGTTCATCCCCTCGGGTACGACGATCTACTGGCAGGTCGTGGGCTATGACGCAGACGGTCGGGAGTACCGGAGCAGCGTCATGAGCCTGCGGAAGCGCTAGGCGGACGGTCTCTCTGAAAGAGGTTTATAAAAAAACCGGGGCGGGCGTGATGCCCGCCCCGGTTCGTTTTCTCCCCGCGTTCCAGGCTTTTCGAGGTTTTTCCTCCCGATCTCCAGGACGGCCTTCACGTCGTCAGCCGCAGCACCGGTCTCGTTTTCTAAGAGGGTGCCGGTATGGGCGGTCTGCTCGCGCTTCGAGAGGGCAGGGCGGGCAATGGGGAATCGGCGTCTCGGCTGGAGGCTGCCGGGCGGCTTGAAAGCCGCCGGGATCGTTCGAGGGATGGAGGTTTTTACCCGATGTCCAGGCCGCCCGCCCGGGGCTCCTCGGCTCCGAGCTCGCCCGAATAGGTCCGTGGGACCCTCCGGCTCATGTTGCAGGTGATCTCGTAGGGAATGGTATTGTTCCACGAGGCCAGGTTTTCCGCGGTTACAGGGTCCCGGCCGAAGATCTCCACCTCTTCGCCGACCGGGTAGAGGTCGTCTCCGAGGTCGACGAGGCACTGGTCCATGCAGATCCTGCCCACGACGGGGTACAGCCTTCTCCGGATGCTCACCTTCGCGATGTTCGACAGCGAGCGCGGGAACCCGTCCGCATACCCGATGGGCAGCGTGGCGATCCAGGCGTCTTTCGGGGTGTGGTAGGTAAGCCCGTATGACAGGCCCATGCCGTTCTTCACCCGCTTGACAAAGGCGATCGCGGTCTTGAGCGTCATGGCGGGCACGACCTCGAGGGTCCTGGGGAGATCGTGCGAAGGGTAGAGCCCGTAGCAGAGGATTCCCGGCCGCACCATGTCCAGGTACGACTCGGGATGATTGAGGATGGCGCCCGAGTTGGCGCAGTGCCGGATGCCCGGATTGATGCCCCGGGACTCGAGGTCTTTCAGGAACGCAAAGAAGGTCTCCAGCTGACACGGGGTGAAGGGGTGGCCGGGAACATCGGAGACCGGGCAGTGGGTGTAGACCCCTGATATCCGGATCTCGGGTATACCGGCGATCTCGGCGGCCAGCTTCAGACTCTCGTCCGGGGGGAGCCCCAGCCTTCCCATGCCGGTGTCGACCTTGAGGTGAACCCCGATGGGGCGGTTCCACTTCCTGGCCCCGGCGACGAGGCCCTCGACCGGCGCCCTGTCAACGAGGGTGGGGGTGAGGCGGTAGGAGAACACGGCGTCGCAGTCCTGGCGCGTGCAGCTCAGGAGGCCGAACACGAGAACGGGAAGGGACACCCCGGCCTCCCGGAGGTGGATGCCCTCTTCGATGCAGCTCACCCCGAGCATGTCCGCAAGGCGGTGCTCCTGGACGAACCTGCCCACCACCTCGGCGCCGTGGCCGTAGGCGTCCGCCTTGATGGCCATCATGACCCCGGTCTTCGTCCTCTCGCGAATGGCGGTGAGGTTGTCCCTGATGGCGCACAGGTCGATAACGACCCTGGTCGGTCTCACCTGGGAGGCCTCCTTCCTAGTCGGCCTTCTTTCTTAGAAAGGTGGGCACGTTGTAGATCTCCTCGTCGAGGATGCTGTCGTCCACCACCATGCCGAGCCTCACCACTTCCTTCTCGCCTCCCAGCTCCTTCTTTCGCATGAAGGCGGGCTTGTTGTAGTCGATGACCGTGGCGATCTGCTTCTCGCGCTGGTGGGTAGTTGCAGGCTCCTCGGAGGCCGAGAGCACGATGGGCTTGCTGGAAAATCCGGTCGCCACCACGGTGATGGCCATCTGCTCGTGCATGTTCTCGTCGATGACCACGCCCCAGATGATGTTGGCGTCCTCGTGGGCCGCGGACTGTATCAGGCTCGAAGCCTCGTGGATCTCGTCCATGGTGATGTCCTGGCCGCTTGTGATGTTGATGAGGAGGCCTTTCGCGCCCTGGATGTCCATGTCCTCGAGGAGGGGGGAGGAGATGGCGGCCTGGGCCGATTCCTGGGCCCTGCTCTCGCCGGAGCCGTAGCCGATGCCCATGAGCGCCTTGCCTTTCTCGACCATGACGGCGCGCACGTCGTTGAAGTCCACGTTGACCAGACCCGTGTTGTTGATCAGGTCAGAGATTCCTCTCACCGCGTTGGTGAGGATGTCGTCGGCCATCTTGAAGGCCTGGAGCAGGGGCACGTTCTTGCCCGCCATGCTCAAGAGCCGGTTGTTCGGGATCACGATGAGCGCGTCCACGTGTTCGGAGAGCTCTTTCTCACCGCTTTCGGCCTGTCTCATCTTGCGCTTTCCCTCGAAGGGGAAGGGCTTGGTGACCACGCCCACGGTGAGCGCACCCATGTCCCGGGCGATTCGCGCCACGATGGGGGACGCCCCGGTTCCCGTGCCGCCGCCCATGCCCGCGGTGATGAATACCATGTCCGCCCCGTCGATGGCCGCGCGAATTTCCTGCTCGCTCTCCTGGGCCGCGCCCTTACCCACTTCGGGGTCGCCCCCGGCGCCAAGGCCCCGGGTGAGCTTGCAACCGATCTGCACCCGGTTGGGCGAGAGCGAGGACTTGAGCGTCTGGATATCGGTGTTGCAGGCCAGGAAATCCACCCCCTTGAGGTTGGCGGATATCATGTTGTTGACCGCGTTGCAGCCGCAGCCCCCCACTCCGATGACCTTTATCTTCGCCCCGGTGTTTTCCACCTTCTCCAATTCAAACATAGTATCCTCCTCTGGTTAAAAGACCTCTTTGAGCCACCGGATCACCCGGTCGTAGACCTGTTCGAATATCGATGTGTATTTTTTTGCCTTGTTGCTGCTGTTTCCGGGCTTGTTCGCCCCATAGATGCACAGGCCCACCGCCGTGGCGTAGGCGGGGCTGTTCACCAGTTCCACCAGCCCCTTGACCCCGCGGGGGTATCCTACGCGTACGGGCAGGTGCATGATGCTCTCCGCGAGCTGGGCCATCCCCTCCAGGGAGGAGGCGCCGCCCGTGAGCACCAGGCCGGCGGACATGTTCTCGATGAGCCCGGTGTTGCGAATCTCGGCATATGCGAGCTTGAAGAGCTCTTCCACCCGGGACTCGATGATTTCCGCCAGGACTCTCCGCGGCACCGTGTTGACGGTGTCGCCCCCGATGGAAGGCACCTCGATCTGCTCGTCCGGGGATACCTTGGAGGCGATGGCGTGTCCATACTTGACCTTGAGCCTCTCGGCCTCGGCGATGGGGGTTCGGATGCCCACCGCGATGTCGTTGGTGATGTGGTCCCCGCCCAGGGCCAGCACCGCGGTGTGCCGGATGGCGCCCTCGCTGAAGACCGCGATGTCCGTGGTGCCGCCTCCGATGTCCATGAGCACGACGCCGAGCTGCATCTCGTCGGGGGTGAGAATGGCCGAGGCCGAGGCGATCTGCTGGAGCACGATGTCCTGCAGGCCCAGGCCCGCTTTCTGGGAGCACTTGGTGATGTTGCTCACCGCCGCCACCGAGCCGGTGACGATGTGCACGTGGGCCTGGAGCTTCGAGCCGGCCATGCCCACCGGGTCCGCGATGCCGCTGATGTCGTCCACGCAGAACTCCTGGGTGAGCACATGGATGACCTCCACGCCCACGGGCTTCGCGAACTCCCTGGCCTGGTCGACCACCCGTTTCTTGTCGAACTCCGTGATCTCGTCGCCCTTGACCGAGATCACCGCGCTGGTGGTGATACCCTGGATGTGTCCGCCGGCGATGCCCGTGTAGACCTCGTCCACCCGGATGCCGGCCATGCGCTCGGCGTCCTCGACCGCGCAGCCGATGGCCTCCACGGTATGCTCCATGTTCACCACCAGCCCCCTGCGCAGGCCTTTTGACTCCGATATCCCGAACCCGATCACCTCGATGTCGCCGTTGTCTTTCTGCTCGCAGATGATGCAGCAGATCTTGGTGGTCCCGATGTCGAGCCCGACGATGATCCTATCCCTCGCGGCCATAACCCCCTCGATTTCTCAACACGATCTTGTCCTCGCATGTCAGGTCCATCACGGTCCCATGCACCGGCTTGACCTCCTGCATGGCCCTAAGGGCCATGTCGACTTTCAGCGGGGTCATTTCCCCAAGAATGACAAGGGTTATACCTTTGTCAAGTCTGATGTTCATGACGCCGCCCGCCTCGATGATCAGGTCCTTGACCTTGAGCCCCTTGGATTCGACCACGGATACCGCGCGCATCGCCGACTTGAGCACGCCGTCGACATTGCCCCTCTGGTTCAGCGGCTCGTACTCGCGGGCCTGGATCATGAGCCCGAAGTTCTCCTCCGGGGCGGGAGCGAACACGGTTCCGTCCTCGGAGATCAGGTAGGGCTTGTCCTTGAGGATCAGCGTGGCCGTGGGGCGGTGCTCCACGATGCGCACCCCGATCCCCGCCGGGATGAGGCTCCGGGAGATGCTCACGTCTTTCACCCAGGGATGGCCCCTGAGTCTCTGCCTGGCCGACTCCATGTCCCAGCCCAGGATATTGTCTCCCACATCGAGATCGAGCAGGGAGAGCACCTCGTCGGCATCCAGGTGCTCGTTGCCCTTGATGTCTATGCTCTTGACCTTGAAGAGCTCGGAATTTACCACGTACGCGGCCCCGCAGGACACGATGAGAAAGCAGGATACGCCCAGGCAGAGCCAGATCGACACCCGGATCGCCAGGTTTATATTTGAGAGGGTTTTCTTCTTGGAAGCGATTTTCTTTGCCTGTTTATAATCGTTCATCAAGAATTTTCACCTCCTCTTCCAGTTCGATCCCGAACCGATCTTTCACCCGTTCCTTGACCGCACGCACGAGGGACCGGATATCAGCGCTCGTGGCATTGCCCTCGTTGATGATGAAGTTTGCGTGGACCTCGGACACCGCGGCCCCCCCGATCCTGAACCCCTTGAGCCCGGCCTGCTCGATGAGGCGTCCGGCGGCCTGCCCCGGGGGGTTCTTGAACACCGACCCGCAGCTGAAGCCCCCGGGTTGGTTCTTCCTCCTGTCCAGGTATGCCCTCATGGCCGAGGTGATCTTGTCCGCAGAGTCCGAGTGGGCCATGAGGAGCGCAGAGACAATGATCGCCCCGTCGTCGAAGCCGCCGGAGCGGTAGCGGTAGGGGAGGCTCTCCCGGGCCGCCGAGTGCACGCCCCGGCAATCGACGTACTCGGCCTCGATCAGCCGCTCCATGATACCCGTCTCCGCGGTGCCCGCGTTCATGCAGAGGGCGCCGCCCACGGTCCCGGGTATGCCGGAGAGGAACTCGAGCCCGGCCAGCGCATTTTTCCGGCAGAAGTCAAGCACCCGGGCCAGGGGCGCAGCACCTCCTGCCCTGATTCCTCCCGGGGCGGGCTCCACCGAGGAGAAGGCCGCGCCGAGCCGGATCACGGGCGTGGTGATGAGGCCGTCGGGGAAGATGAGGTTGGACCCCGCACCGATCAGCACGTAGCGCTCGAGGCCCGTGACGAGCGCCTGGAGCTCCCCTTGCGTCTCCGGCTCGTAGAGGATGTCGATGGTGCCGCCGCAGCGCATGGTGGTGAGCTCGCTTGCCTTGACTGACCGGTATTCCTTCATCCAAGCATCTCCAGCATCTTCGGTCCCTGTCTCCAGATGTCCCCGGCGCCGAGGAAAACCACCAGGTCTCCTTCACGGAGCGTCGTAAGGAGCCGCTTTGGGATGTCCTCCTTGTTCTCGACGTAGTAGGCGCTGCGGTGGCCGTGCGCCTGGATGCTCTCCCAGAGATTCCTGCCCGAGACCCCCTCGATGGGCTTCTCCGAGGCGGGGTAGATCTCGGTGACGTAGAGCTCCGAGGCATCGTAGAACGCGGTGACGAAATCGTCGAACAGGTCCCTGGTTCTCGTGTAGCGGTGGGGCTGGAAGACCACGACGAGCCGCCGCTTCGGGAAACCGTTCTTGAGAGCGCGCAGGGTGGCCTTGATCTCGGTGGGGTGGTGGCCGTAATCGTCCATGACCGTGATGCCGCGCTTCTCGCCCCGGATGTGGGCCCGGCGCTGGACCCCCCGGTAGGCGGCGAGCCCCCTGGCGATCACCGCGAAATCCAGTCCGAGCTCCATGCAGGTCCCGATCGCGGCCAGCGCGTTCAGGCAGTTGTGGATACCGGGCACGGACAGCCTCACCTCGCCCAGGACGTTGCCGTTACGGTGCGCGATGAACCGCGAGCTCAGGCCCTCGAACACCGGGTCGGTGTAGCGGTACATGGCCTGCGTGTGCGATCCATAGGTGATCACCCTGCGCTCCAGCCTGGGAAGGATCTGCTGGACGTTCTCGTTGTCCAGGCAGACCATGTTGAACCCGAAGAAGGGCACCTTGTTGAGGAACTGCACGTAGGTATCCAGGATGTCCTCCATGTCGTGGTAGCAGTCCATGTGCTCCTTCTCGATGTTGGTCACCACGGCCACCACGGGCGCGAGCTTCAGGAACGAGCGGTCGCTCTCGTCCGCCTCGGCCACCAGCAGCTCGCCGTCGCCCAGGCGGGCGTTGGAGCCGAACATGTCCAGCCTGCCGCCGATCACGGCTGTGGGATCGAGGTCTGCGATCGCCAGGATGGTGGCGAGCATGGAGGTGGTTGAGGTCTTGCCGTGGGTGCCGGCAATGGCGATGGAGTGCTTCATCCGCATGAGCTCGGCGAGCATATCGGCGCGCGGGATCACCGGCAGGCACCTGGCCCTGGCGGCCGCGCACTCGGGGTTATCCAGGCTCACGGCCGAGGAGTACACCACCACCTGGGCGTCGCCCAGGTTCTCCTCGGCGTGGCCGATGTGGATGCGGGCTCCCATCGAGCGCAGACGCGAGACGGTCTCGGATTCGGACAGATCCGAGCCCGAGACCGTGAACTTCATATTGATGAGCAGCTCGGCGATTCCGCTCATGCCGATGCCGCCGATGCCGACGAAGTGAATCCTGCTTATGCCCCTGAACATCGGAGAATCTCCTGTACGATGCTTTCCGATCCCTGTCCGAGCCCGAGCGCGGCAAAGCGCACCGAGGCCTCCTCGAGCGCGGCCTGATCGGAGAGCCGCGTCCTGATCTCCATGGCGAGCCGCTCCGGGCTCAGGTTCTCGTCCGGAATGATCCACCCGCCTCCCGCGGCCTCGACGTACCTCGCGTTTGCCGTCTGGTGATCGTCGGCCGCGTGGGGGTAGGGGACCATGATCGCCGGGATCCCCATGACCGAGAGCTCGGCCAGGGTGAGGCCCCCGCACCGGCACACGGCCAGGGCCGCCCGGCGGTAGACCGAGGGCATGTCATCGATGAAGTCCTCGACCCGTGCTTGGATGCCCAGCTCCCGGTAGGCGGCCCGGATGCGGTCGCGGTCCTGCCTGCCGGTCTGGTGAATGACCTCCGGCACCTCCCCTTTCGCGGAGAGGATCCTGATCGCCCCCACCGCCGCCCCGTTGATGCTCCCCGCTCCCAGGGAGCCTCCCAGAACGAGCAGGGCCTTCCCCCGTCCTGCGCCCCGTGCCTTGAGGATGTCCTCGCGCACGGGATTGCCGCTGAGCACGGTCCTCTTTTCCGGGAACACCCCGGAGGTATCCGGGAACGCGGTGAAGACCCGCCTGGCAAGCCGCGAGAGGATCCGGTTGGTGAGCCCGGGGATGCTGTTCTGCTCCTGGATCGCGCAGGAGGCGCCTGCCAGTCTGCCGGCCAGCACCACCATGCCGGTTACATAGCCACCCGTACCGATGACCCAGTCCGGCCGGAACGAGCGGACGATCGTGAGCGCCCGCCTAAGGGCCGCCAGGTTCACCGCTGCGGCGCGCGCCACCTCCAGCGGCGACTTGCCCTTTATGCCCAGGGCCCTGATAGCGGCGAAATTCAGATCGTTCGCCCTCGCAATCCGCTCCTCCATGCCCCGGTCGGTCCCCACGAACAGGATCTCGGTGGCTGGAGCTTCCGTGCGCAGGGCATGGGCGATGGCAACAGCCGGCATGATGTGCCCCCCGGTACCGCCCGCGGTCACGATGACCCTCATAGCCTAGCCCTCCTCGACACCGAGAGTACGATCCCGGAGGCCACCATGGCGGTCACCAGGTTCGATCCCCCGTAGCTGAAGAAGGGCAGGGCGATGCCCGTGGTGGGGAAGAGCGACATCGCCACCCCCATGTTCACGATCGCCTGCAGCCCCAGGAGTGATATGGCCGATACCACCAGGAAGAACCCGAAGTCGTCGTTGGTGGTCATGGCGATGGTATAGCCCCTCCAGATCCAGAATCCGAAGAGCAGCACCACGCCCGCCACCCCGAGGAACCCGAGCTCCTCGCCCAGCACCGAGAGGATGAAGTCGGTGTGGGGTGCGGGCAGGAAGAAGAGCTTCTGCGACCCCTCTCCCAGCCCGGAGCCGAAAACGCCGCCGTTTGCCAGCGCCACCATGGACTGGATGATCTGGTAGCCCGTGCCGTGCATGTCAGCCCACGGGTCAAGGAACGCAAGGAGCCGGGCCTTGCGGTAAGGCTCGAGCAGCATCAGGGCCGCGGCCGCCGGGAGTGCCGCCAGGACGACGAGGGCCAGGTGCTTCAGGCGCATGCCCGCGATGAAGAGGATGCACAGCGTCCACAGCACGAGCGTGGCCGCGGTGCCGAAATCGGGCTCCACGAGGATGAGCATCGCGCAGGCTCCCACCACCCCGAGAACGGGAAGGACGCCGGAGCGAAAGTCTTTGATGTTCCTGGTTTTTTTGCACAGGTAGTAGGCGAGGTAAAACATGAGCGCGATCTTCATGATCTCGGAGGCCTGGATCGTCAGGAATGCGACCCGTACCCACCTCCGTGCGTTGCCGCCCGTAACCCCGATGCCGGGGACGAAGCACAGGACGCACGCGACCACCCCCGCGAACAGGCCGGCCAGGACGAACAGGCGGGTATTGAACTTCCGGTAGTCGGCGCGGGCCAGGTATGCCATGGCCGCTGCGCCCACCGCCAGGTGGAAGAAGTGCTTGCGGATCAGCGCAAAGCTGTTCCCGTACATCTCTTTCGAAATGAAATAGCTCGAGGAGAAGATCATGACGGTCCCCACGACCAGCAGCATGAGCGTGGCCAGGAAGAACATCGTATCGAAATGCAGCTCTGCGGCTACCTGATCGACTTGACGCATGCCCTGAACACTTCCCCCCTGTGAATATAGCTTTTGAACATATCGAAGCTCGAGCATCCCGGACACAGCAGCACCGTGTCCCCGCTCTTTGCCCTGTCAAAGGCGAGCTTCACCGCCTGCTCCATATCAGATGCCTTCACGGTGTCCACGTAGGGGGACACCTCGGCAAAGATCCTGCCGGCCGCCTCGCCGATAACCACCGCGGCGCGGATGTTTTCTCTGAAGCAGCGCGCGATGTGCGAGAAATCGCCGCCCTTGTCCTTTCCCCCCAAGATGAGCACGACCGGGTCCTTCATCCCGGAAAGCGCGGTCTCCAGCGCGCCCACGTTGGTGGCCTTGGAGTCGTCGACAAAGGACACGCCGCCGATGGTGCCCACGTGCTCGAACCGGTGGTGGATGCCCTCGAAGCCGTCGAACACCTCTTGGACGACCTCGGCCCCGACGCCCAGGAGCCGGGCCGTGAGGGCTGCCGCGAGCATGTCTTCCTTGAGCCCGTTGCTCAAGACCCTGCCTTGCGGGAGCATAGGGCCTTCGCCCTCGATCTCTCCCTGGAATCGGATCCTGCCTCCCTCGATGAACGCGCCGTCCCTTTCGGCCGGGCGAGAGAAGGAAAAGCCCACCCTGCGCGCCCGGCCCCCCACGTCCTTGAGCAGCGGGTCGTCGCCGAGTAGCGCGTAGTCCTCGGGGAGCTGGTTTTCGAACATGATCTTCTTGTAGAAGACGTACTCGTCCATGTCCCGGTAGCGGTCGAGGTGGTCCGGGGTGATGTTCAGGCAGATGCCGATGTGCGGCCTGAACCGCTCGATCCACTCCATCTGGAATGAGCTGATCTCGGCCACCACGTACTCCGGGTTGCGCTCGACGTGCGAGATGAGCGGGGGCGAGATGTTGCCGCCCATGCCGGCGTCGAAGCCCGCCCGGCTGAGGATCTCGTAGATGAGCGTGGTCGTGGTGGTCTTGCCGTTGGTGCCGGTCACCGCGATCAGGGTGCCGGTCATGAGCGTCGATGCGACCTCGACCTCGGAGAGCACCTTCGAGGCCAGGGAGAGCAGGGGATGGTGCTTCGGGATCCCGGGGCTCGGGATCACGAGGTCGGCCCACCGCATGTCGTCGGGGGTGACCAGGGTGACGGGAAGACCGTCACCTTCCTTTGGCGTATGCTCGTCCACGAGGCGCACCTCGTGGCCCTGCCTGATCATCTCCCGGGCCGCGGCGACGCCGGTCTGCCCGGTTCCCCACACGACTACGCGCAAGCCCGCATCCTTTCGAGTCCTTCGCTGATCCTCATGATCAGCCGTGCCAGGCCCTTGTCCTCGTGATCCACGTAGAAGCTCACGAGCATCTTGAGATAATGGAGTTCCTGTTCGGTCCTATCCATTGTCTTCACCTCAGTTTCAATGTCGATATCGCCACCAGCGCGAGCAT
>JBASVF010000153.1:0-19441 GCA_049275795.1 Desulfomonilia bacterium | reverse complement strand
TCTCCCGGTGCTCCTCGATCCAGGTGAGTTGGTAGGCGATGTAGGCCCGGAGCTGCTCCTTCCACGGGCTCTCCGCGGCCGTGATCTGCCTCAGGCCGCTGACATAGCTCTCGATGCCCCGGATGACGACCTCGCTGAAGAGCTCCTGCTTGCCCGGGAAGAACTGGTAGATGGTGCCCACCCCGAACTCGGCCTTTGCGGCGATCTGTGCCATGGAGGCATTGGCGTACCCCACGGACGAAAAGATCTCCTGCGCCGCGTCGAGGATGGCCTCGCGGCGCTGGGCCGCCTCGCGCTCTCTCCTGCCGAAGGTGTCGGATGGCGATGCGTCGTTCATCTTTCGAATCATGGTTCGAAAATAGAATGGACATTCACTGGAAGTCAATCGGTTTCCAGTGAAAATGAGATCGAATGGCACTGGGGCTGGGTCTCGATATCCAGCATTCCTCCCCAAGTGCCTGAATATGCTCCGCGATCGGGGGAATGCCGAATGCCGGGACCCGGTCCCGGCTCTTTGAAGCGCCTATTCCAGGGAATGCATCACGAGGCCCGAGGGTACCCCGGGCTGAAAGAAGACCGAATTCCTGGGGAGCCTGGCCCCGGTCTCTGCGACCTCCATGATCTCGTCGATCCCGAGGGGATTAAGGAGGAAGGCGATGTCGGCCTTTTCTCGTGAAACCATGTTCAGCGCCTCTTCAGCCGAGGTGGTGTAGTGGATGCGGGTGCCCGCATCGGCATGGCTGATCCCCAGGACCGGCTGGAGGATGCCCTCATGCAGGATGTTCACCGAGATCTTTCGGAGCAGGGGGCTCTGCATGCCTGGCAGCAGGCGGTCGTCTTGGTTGTCGGGAGCGTGCTCCAGGAGGTAGTACCGGGGAATTCCCTTCACGAACAGGCCCATGCGGCTCTGCCCACCCTTGTACAGCGCTGTCAGGAAGCTCTTGCGGTTGTCGAAGGGGATCATGTTGAAGAAGTCCTTGATGCGATACTCCAGGTCGACGAGGCCCACACCCATGCTGTCGGTCACGACCCGGTGGACGGCCACGGGGGTGAGGCCCTCCTCCATGTTCACCAGGTACATCTGGAGGTAGTCGAAGGGCTGCTCGCCGTCAGTCTTGCCCGTCGACGCCCGCATGCGGTCGCGGTACAGGCGGGCGGTCTCGTATCGGTGCTGCCCGTCGGCGACGAGCACCTTGCGGCTGAGCATGAGCCGGGAGAACTTCTCGATGATCTCGCTGTCTCGCACGATCCAGAGGCGGTGGTGCTCTCTGAAGGAATCGAATTCGATCGAGGGCTCACCGAGTGAGGGCCGGATCTTCGAAGACACGATTTTCTTGGGATCGGAGTATACCCCGAGCACCGAGCTCAAGTTTGCGTGGACCTCGTTGAGGAGGCGCAGGCGGTCGAGCTTCGGGGCCTTGGTGGTGTGTTCGTAGCACCGGAACTGCTTCGCCTCGCTGTCTCCCAGGTGCACGGAGGTGATGAAGCCCTTGCGGGTGACGGTGTGGTCGCCCTGGCAGAAGACGTGCTCGTGATAGTACAGGGCCGGCTCCTCGTCCTGAACCAGCACCCCCTCGGCCCTCCACTGCTCGAAGAGGTCCCGGGCCCGGGTATAGCGGTTGTTCTCCCTGGTGTCCCGGGGAATCTGCTTGCCGGAGACCAGCCTGACGGCATTGTACGGGGACAGCGCATGCAGTTCGTCGGACTGCTGAGGAGTAATGGCGTCGTACGGGGGGCAAATGACCTTGCCGAGATCGACCTTCTCGGGGTTGTACCTGATCGCCCTAAAGGGCTTTGTTCTTGGCATTTACCTTCTCCTTCTGCACTGGTGCTAATAGATACACATACAGAGTGAGGCTATATATGGACTGGCCCAAAAATTCAACTGCAACTTGCCAGGCGTGCACAGACCGGAGGCGGTATCCCTCCGGAGAGGCGTGGGAGACGGGCTATAGCAGGGCTGCCGGGCTGGTCGCCTCGAAGCGGCCTTGAAGCCCCTGGATCTCTCAAGGCCTTCCGAGCTTCCCGAGGAGCCTACGGGTGCCCCGGACGGCTCTGGTCGGCAGCCACCAGGAGCTCAGCCTCCCGCCCAGGGCGAGCATGCGCCGTTCCCTCTCATCGAGCAGTTCCGGGTTGAACCGGTTCTTGACCTTGACAAAGCCCATCCAGTCGATGGCTGCGAGCATCCTGCGAAGGGCCGTCAGCCGGGGGATGTACAGGCTGGTTGCGAAGTCCACGAGATAGGGCCTTCCCTGCTCGTCGATCCCGTAGTTTCTCCTGTTCCTCAGGTCGAGGTGGATGACGCCGCGCTGGTGCATGGCGCTGATGAGCTCTCCGAGCTCTTCGAAGTACCGCGGTCCCGGTGACGGGGAGGTCTCCTTCAGGTTGGCGCCGCCCAGGAACCGGGTGGTGAGCGTGAGCCGGTCGGGAGAGGGCAGGGGCTCGGGTATCCCTTCGATGCCACTCAGACGGGAATAGATGAATCTTTCCCAGGAAACCAAGAGAAGCCCCAGGACGCGCACCGGCAGCGGAGCCTCGCGGTAGGTCTTCTCCACCGCCTGGCATCCGCGGGAATCGATCAGGCGCACGCGGGGGCCGTACCTGCGGTATCTCTTCAGTTCACGGTGCATCGTCTGCATGCCGGGGGCGATTGACTGGCCTCACCCGCTCCCGGGTGGAGAGCCGATCTTGAAGCAGGAAAAGGGAATGGGCGAGGACGAATCCTTCACCACCGCCATCCCGTCGAGGTGCTCGCCTGACTCGTGCATGGTGCCCCTGAGCTTGAGGCTGGTTCCCTGCATCTCGAGCTCGCCGTTTTCATCGAGCACCACGACGAGCTCATCCTGGATCTCCCCGGACCTGCTCGTAGCCCTGCCCTGGACGTCCACGGACAGCTCCATGATCCTGGTGGCGCTCGGGTAGTAAAGGTACAGCACCCACTGGCCCTGCACCATCTCCATGGCGAAAGGCACGTCGGTGATCTCGGTGATCTCCACGGTCTTCTTGCTCCGGGGCAGCACTTCCCAGTCTTTCTCGAGGCCGCTCCGCACCAGGTAGACCAGGGGCAGGGCAACGAGAAGGGCAACAGCCGCGATCAAAGCGATTTTCTTCATCCATTCCCTCGAAAAGCGTGGTGATGGATCGTATTTTCGTTATAGATGATTTATCATCGGATGGAGAAATATGCAACGATAGTTGGATCTTGGGGGAAAGCAGGCTATGAAGGTTCAGGGAACCGTGCACTGGAACGCAAAGGGCTTCGCCTTTATCGTACCCGGCGATGGGCGCGAGGACGTCTTCGTGCCCCCGGAAGGGCTTAAAGGGGCCCTCGACGGCGACTTGGTGGAGGTGAGCGCCCGCAGGGAAAAGAAGGGCCTGCGGGGCGAGGTGCTCTCCATCATCAGGCGCACCCCTGCCGAGGTGAGCGGCATCTACCGCAGCAGGAAGAGGGGAGGGGTGGTCGAGCCCCTGAGCCCCTTCCCGTACACCATCGTCGTGCCCCATGTCGCACGGGGCGCGGTGAGGGACGGCGACCTGGTGACGGCCGTGGTGGAGGCCCCCCGGGGCGTGAAGAGGACCAGGCAGGTCACTGCCCGCATCGGGCGTCTCCTGGACATTCCCGAGGACACCGGCGACGATCTGAGGTTCGTTGCCATGAAGTACGGCCTGCCGTGGCGTTTCCCCCCGGAGGTGGAACGGGAGGCCGACCTGGCGGCCGGGATCTCGATCCCCGCGGAGCTCCCGTATCGCCGTGACCTGCGCGGCAGGGTCCTGTTCACCATCGACGGGGCCTCGGCCAGGGATTTCGACGATGCCGTGGGCATCGAGCGGCTCGAAGACGGCACCTTCCTGCTCACCGTTGCCATTGCGGACGTGGCCCACGCGGTGAAGCCCGATACCCTCCTCGACCGGGAGGCCAGGAACCGGGGGTTCAGCGTCTACTTCCCCGAGTCCGCGATCCCCATGCTGCCCGACGTGCTCTCCAGCGGGGTCATGAGCCTCAAGCCCGGGGAGGAGCGGCTGGCCATGGCGGTCGAGGTCCGCATGGGCCCGAGGGGCAGGATGATCGACATCGACTGCTTCGAGGCGGTCATCCGCTCGCGCGCTCGCTTGGTGTACGAGGACCTCAATGTCTTTCTCGAAAAGGATGCGGCCCCTGAGCTCGAAGACCGGGAGGTGGCATCCCGGGTGCTGGAGCTCCACCGCATGGCCCGCCATCTCTACCGCAACCGCACACGCAGGGGAGCCCTGGATTTCGATATCTCCGAGGTGGGCGTCACCATCGGGCATGATGGCGATGTCGAACGGGTCTACCGCTATAGGAGAGGCCCGGCGGAGCGGCTCATCGAGGAGGCCATGCTCACGGCCAATCACGCCGTGTGCCTGTTCCTTCAGAGGCACGGCATGCCGGTCCTCTACCGGGTGCACGAGAAACCCAGGAACGAAGACCTCCTTGCCTTGCTCGAGACCCTCAGAGAGATCGGCCTCGGCCCCGAGGAGTTCGCCCTGCTCAAGAAGTCCTTCCGGCGGGGGAAGGACCTCTCTCGCGCGCTCCAGCACATCTCGGCCTATTACCGGGACACCCCGCTCCAGAACTTCGTGAACCAGCACATCTTGAGGGCGCTCACCCGGGCCCGCTACCTGCACGAGGACCTGGGGCACTTCGGGCTCGCCAGCGAAGCCTACACCCACTTCACCTCACCGATCCGGAGGTACTCGGACCTCGTGGTGCACCGGCTCCTCAAGACCGTGCTCAAGGGCGGCAAGCCTGCCGGCAGGGAGCTCAGGAAGCTCGCCGGATACCTGGAGCATATCGGAGAGGAGATCTCCGAACGCGAGAAGAAGACCGACGACGCCATGTTCGAGGTCATCAGGCTCAAGACCGCGGCCTACATGAAGCGCCACATCGGGGATGTCTTTTCCGGGGTGGTGACCAGCATTCTGCCCTTCGGCATCTTCGTGGAGATCTTCGATCCCCCCTTCGACGGGCTGGTGTCGCTGGACGACCTGGGCCGGGCCAGAATCGAGGAGGACAGGGAGGTCAGGCTGAGGGACCGCGTCATCACCATCGGCGACATCATCGAGGTGAGGGTGGCCAGGGCGGATGTCCTGAAAGGCCACGTGGACTTCACGCTCTTGAAGGCTTCGAGGTAGGGCCGCCCCGTCCTACGGCCTAAAAATCGCTTTCCATGCCGGGACATTCCGCCCGGTATCGCCGTCCGGGCCGGCCGGCAATGCCGCCTTGGTGAACCATGCCCGGGAGGCCGGGACGCAAAGGGCGCCCAAGGCCCCTTTAATCTTCATGACAGCCGGGTATTCTCTACCATAATGGCAGGAAGTTCGGCCTTCTCGTTTTTTTTGAGGAGGTCCGCACATGGGGAGAACCGGCCGGGCACCTCTCGGCTGCACGCCGTGCGCAGGCGGTGGCACTCCGGGACAGTCGGCCGGATGGTCCTTGCGAAACGTACCGGTGGGCATGGGGAAGCATTCGCCAAAAATCACGAAGAGTTTCTCGCAGAGGCAGCGCGTGAGCGACAGGCTCCTGGAGAGGCTCGGCCTGGGTGTGGTACGCATCGACCGGGAGCTCCGCATCATCAGCCTGGGGAACGCGGCGCGGAGGATCTTGAAGCTCCCGGAGGAAGACCTGCGGGGGAGATCCCTGCGCGAGGTTCTGCCCGAGCCGCTGTTTAAGGAGGTCTACAGCGCGGTCCGCCGGTCCTTGAGGCAGGACTCGCTGGTGAGCCTGCCGGTGCGGGGTGCGGTTTTCGGGCAGCCGCTGTTTATCCGCTGCGTGCCTTCCCGGGGGGGAGCGGCCGTGACCTTTGAGAGCATGGGTGCGGCCAGGCCCCTCGAGTTCCTGCGGCAAGACCTGGAGCGCCAGGAGCTCGAGCGGCTCTACGAGCAGATGGAGAGCGAGCTCATCACGCTCGAGGCCGTGCTAGAGCAGCTTCCCTCGGGTGTGACCATCGAAGAGGCACCCTCGGGCAGGCTGCTCTACCACAACGCCCAGGCGGACAGAATGCTCGGGCACCCCGCAATTGCGGCCCGGGATTACAGGGGGCAGGAGCGCTATGGTGCGATCCATAAGGACGGGACCATGTACCGGCCCGGGGACTACCCCATCGCTCGGGCCCTCAAAGGAGAATACATCTCCCAGGAAGACATGCTCTACCGCAGGGGTGACGGCGGGCTCATCCATCTCTCGCTCAGCGCTGCGCCGGTAAAGGACCTGGATGGCGCCATCGTGGCGGCGGTTTGCGTTCTCAACGACATCACGGACCGCAAGCTCGCCCAAGACGCTCTCCGGGAGAGCGAGGAAAAGCTCCGCAACATCGTGGAGAACAGCACCAACGTGTTCTACTCCCACACGCCCGAGGGCCGCCTGACCTACCTGAGCCCGCAGTTCGAAAAGATCTTCGGCTATTCTCCCAGGGAGGGGAAGCTCCTTTGGATGGACACGCTCACGGACAACCCGGCCAACCAGAGGGCTATCGAGGCAACCCGGCAGGCGATCCTTACCGGCAAGCCCCAGCCGACCTACGAGATGGAGCTCAAGACGGGCAGTGGCGGGACGATCTGGGTTGAGGTAAACGAGTCGCCCGTGGTCAGGGATGGAAAGACCGTCATGATCGTGGGGGCCCTCCAGGACATTACGGAGCGCAAGCGTGCGGAAAAGCAGCGCATGGAGATGGAGAGGCGCTTCCAGCAGGCCCAGAAGTTCGAGAGCCTGGGCGTCATGGCAGGCGGGATCGCCCACGACTTCAACAATCTGCTCACCGCAATTCTGGGCAACCTGGACCTCGCACTCATGAAGCCTCCGGGAAGCCCCGGCTCACGCGCCTTCATCGAGCAGGCCCGCACCGCCACCATGAGGGCTTCCGAGCTGACCGGCCAGATGCTGGCCTATACCGGCAAGGGAAGGTTCCACGTCAAGACTTTCAACTTGAGCGAGCTCGTTGAGGAGATGGCCAGCCTGCTCAGGGCGTCGATCTCCAAGACTGTGGTCCTCAATCTCGACATGGACCGGTCCATCCCCGAGATCACGGCCGATCCGGCGCAGATCCAGCAGATCATCATGAACCTCATCGTGAACGCCTCGGAGGCGATTGGAAACCGGCCCGGGATCATCACCATCAAGACCGCCGCCATGCACTGTGACGAGAGCTGCTTCGAACAAAGCCGCATCCGCAGGAGGCCCACCCCGGGCCTCTACGTACTGCTCGAGGTGCGGGATACGGGCTGTGGCATGGACGAGCAGACCCTGGAAAGGATCTTCGACCCGTTCTTTACCACCAAGTTCACGGGCAGGGGCTTAGGTATGGCGGCCGTGCTCGGAATCGTGGAGGGACACGGGGGGGCGATCATGACCGAGAGCGAGCCCGGCAGAGGAACCTCGATCAGGGTCATGCTCCCCGCCGGCGCTCCTGCCGGGAAAGCGGCTCTCCGCGAGGGCGGGCACCCGGGGAGGGATGTGGCGCCTGGGGCATCGTCGGGAACCGTGCTGGTGGTGGACGACGAGGGCATGGTGCTCGAGCTCTGCGCCGCCCTGGTGGAGCAGCTCGGCTTCCAGCCGCTCAAGGCCTCGAGCGGGAGAGAGGCCCTGGAGCTCTTTCGCGGGCATGCCCAGGAGGTGTCCCTGGTGATTCTCGATCTCACCATGCCGGAGATGGGCGGTGTCGAGGCGCTTCACGAGATCAGGCGCATCCGGAGCGATGCCAGGGTGCTCGTCTCCAGCGGCTACAGCGAGCAGGAAACATCCAAGCAGTTCGGGGAAGACCAGCCGGACGGCTTTATCTCGAAACCCTTCACCTTGAGCGGCCTGAGTGAGAAGATCGGCTCGGTGCTGGCGGGGAAATGACCGTTTTTCCGGGACCTCGATGGGCCATCCCGGAGAGAAGGTCCCCTCAGGGCGCATGGGTGCCTATGGATCGGCTGATGGCGCTCTTGAGCTCGTCAATGCCCGCAGGTTTCACGAGGAACTCGCGAATGCCCATCCGGCGGGCCTTGCTTTCGTCCATCACGTCGCTGAAGCCCGTGCTCAGGATCACGGGGATATCCGGCCTGATGGCCAGGAGCTTGGACGTGAGCTCGGCTCCGGTCATCCGCGGCATGGTCAGGTCGGTGATGACCAGGTCGTAGTCATGGGGTGCGCTCGTAAACATCTCGAGAGCCTCCACGCTGTCGTTCACGGCGCTGACCTCGTACCCCAGCCGCCTGAGCACTCTCTGGATGCTCGAGAGGATGATGTCTTCGTCGTCCACCAGGAGGATGCGTTTCTTCCCGGTTTCCTCCCTGGGCACTGGGGCTGCGGGCAGTTCGTTGACCGCCTCTCCCCGGTATGCCGGGAAGCGGACGATAAAGCACGACCCCGAGCCCTCGTCGCCCTCCACCTCGATGGTCCCGCCGTGATCCACGACCATTCCCTGCGTGATGGCGAGCCCCAGAGCCGTTTCCCTTCCGGCGCGGCTCGAGGTGTAGGCGGGATCGAAGACGTGGGCCCTGGCCTCGGGACTCAAGCCCGGCCCGGTGTACTTTACCGAGAGCTGGACCCATAGTTCTCCCTTTGCCTGAGGTCCGGGCGCCGAGAGGCTCACCTCGACGACTCCCGGCTCCCGGCCGACTGCTTCGGCCGCATTCTTCACCAGGTTCTTGATGATCTGCCGGATCTGCTGGGGATCCCCCCTGATCATGTCGTCCGCCACATCCAGGTGCTGCCTGAGCTCGATGTTGTCCGGCAGCTCGGCTCTGAGGCCCTCGAGGGTGTTCCGGGCTAGGGACTTGAGCTCCAGCGGAGCCCGCTCGCGCTCTCCGGGGCGGCTGAATATGAAGATCTGGTTCACCAGGTCCTTCTGCCGGTGAGCGGCGCTGAGCACCTGGGTGAGGATCTGGTGAGCGGTGCTCTCCCGGGGCAGGTCCTCGAGCAGAACCTCGGCGTCCAGGATGATGGGATAGAGCATGTTGTTGAGATCATGGGCGATCTCGGCCGCCAGCTTGCCGAGGAACTCCAGCCTCTGGACCTCTCCGAGCCGTCCCCCATCATCTGCCCGGCCCTGCCGGGAGCGCTCCAGGAGACGCTCCAGCTCGGCGATCCGCCGATTTGCCTCGTCCAGCTCCAGGGCGAGCTGCTCCTTTGTTTTCTTCATGGATACCACCGGTTCGAGCCCTTTTCCCTGCACCGTACCCCGCCGGGCCACCGGCGGGGGAAATGAAGAGACCTTTTCTCTTAGATGTTACAAGGGAAAAATAGGTTTTCAACTCTAAGAAAGCAGTGATCATCCGGCCGATCGAGGGCAAAGGCCCCTTGAGGGGCTGGCATCCCCCGCCCGGCGGGAGGAGGTGAGCCATTGAGGGGAGAACCCGCCGGCGATTTTCCATGGTTCGTGGCCGCGGCGAGGGAGGCCGCCGCCTGGATGCCCGCGGATTCGGCCGGTTCGGGGGAAAGAGGGCTGGTTCTCTTGAAATCTCCGGACACGCCGCCATTATAAAGGAGGAAACCGCGACCGGAAAAGCTTCCAGCTGCGGTTGACCGACAAAACAATCCCTTTAGCTCTATCTTCAGCAGGTGGTGAGCAGTTCAAACGAAGTCCAGGACCATATTCACCGGAATGAACGAGGGATGAGGAGAAAGAGGTGATAATGGTGTTATCCCAGGTGATTGATCTGGATCTGCATGCATCGGATATCGAGCTGCTCAGGGAACTCATCAACAGATATCATCCCCATGGAATGGACCTGGTGGACGGGAGATACCTGTCCGAGGATGCCGGGAATCAGGCCGAGAGGATTCCGCTGCCCAGGGCCCTGGAAGAATGGGTGGAGACCATGAGTCTCAAGTACCAGGACCAGAGGTTCGTTCTCGCACTGGCGAGGAAGGTGCTCGAAAAGATGGGTTATTTCCCCCGGGATCCCAACGACGCCCGCAGCCCGGTGTACCGGGGAGTTCACTAAGATCCGCCGGGGCCTTGCCTGGCAGGCTTTTTCCTGAGCGCGGCCCCGCCCAGGTAGGCCTCTTGGATCTTCTCGTCCGAGCGCAGCGAAGCGGTGGATCCCGATGCCACGACCCGCCCGTTCTCCAGCACGTAGCCCCTTGAGGCGATGCTCAGCGCCTTATGTGCATTCTGCTCAACCAGCAGGATGGAGGTGCCCTGCGCGTTGATCTCGGAGATGATGTCGAAGATCTGCTTGACGAGTATCGGGGCAAGCCCAAGCGAGGGCTCATCGAGCAGGAGGACCCTGGGCGAGCTCATGAGCGCCCTGCCGATTGCCAGCATCTGCTGCTCGCCGCCGGAGAGGGTGCCCGAGAGCTGCCTGCGCCGCTCGCTCAGGATCGGGAACAGGGAGAACACCCGGTTCCTGGCTGCGCGGACCTTGTCCTTCTTCTTCCGGTGGGTATAGGCCCCCAGCGTCAGGTTCTCCTCCACGGTAAGGGTAGGGAACACCCTGCGACCTTCCGGGGAGAGCGAGATGCCCTTGAGCACGATCTCGTGCGCTGGAACCCTGTTGAGGGTCTCGCCGTGGAAATTCACGGTCCCCGAGGCAATGGTCGCGAGCCCTGAGATGGCCTGCAGGAGCGTTGTCTTGCCCGCACCGTTGGCCCCGAGCACGGTCACGATCTCGCCCTCGTCGAGGTGGATGGAGACGTCCGTGAGGGCCTTGATCCCGCCGTAGGAGATGCAGAGCCGTTCAGTGCTCAGCAGATGCTTCATATCCGGCCTCGTCCTCCTCGTCCTTGCCCAGGTAGGCCTCGATGACCCGTTGGTTTGCATAGATGTCCTCGGGCCGCCCCTCGGCGATCTTGCGGCCCTCTTCCATCACCACCACCCAGTCGGAGATTCCCATGACCAGGTTCATGTCGTGCTCGATGAGCCAGATGGTGAGGCCCTCCTCGCGCACGATCTCCACCAGGAAGGCCATGAGGTCCTCGGTCTCCCGGGGGTTGAGCCCGCTGCTGGGCTCGTCGAGAACCAGCAGCACCGGGTCCGAGGCCAGGGCCCGGGCGATCTCCAGCATGCGCTGCGACCCGTAGGCAATATTCTTGGCCAGCTCGTCCCGCACCTTCCAGAGGTTCACCTGCTTCAGACGCCTCTCGGTGGCTTCCCGGATAGCGCGCTCCTCGGCGCGCTGCGAAGATGTCTTGAAGATGGAGGAGAACAGGCCCGACGAGCTCCGGCAGTGGCGCCCGGCCATCACGTTCTCGAGGCAGGTCATGCCTGGAAACAGGCGGATGTTCTGGAAGGTCCGGGCGATCCCGTACGATACGATCCGGTGGGGCTTTTTGCCCGTGATCTTCCTGCTCTGGAAGATCACGTCGCCGAACTCGGGCCGGTAGATCCCGGTTACCATGTTGAAGACCGTGGTCTTGCCGGCTCCGTTGGGGCCGATGAGGCTCAGGATCTCGCCCTTGTAGATCTTCATGTCCAGGGCGTCCACGGCCGTGAGCCCGCCGAAGATCTTGGTGAGCCCCCGAGTTTCCAGGACCGGCTCGCCCGATGCATGGGTCCTGTTCTCAGGCATCGGACCTCCTGGTCTCTTCGAGCAGCGACTCGTACTGGACCGCACCCCGCTTGCGCGGCCATACCCCGCCGGGGCGGAACATCATCATGAGGATCATGGCCGAGCCGAAGACGAGCATCCGGTACATGGCGAAGGGCCGGAAGATCTCCGGGAACAGGCTGATGAAGGCTGCGCCGATGAGCACGCCCGGGATGGATCCCATGCCCCCGATGAGCACGATGCAGAACATCAGGCACGATTCCCAGAAGGTGAAGCTCTCGGGAGAGACGCACATGAGCTTGCTCGCATAGACGTTGCCGGCCACGCCCGCCAAGGCCGCGCCCAGGACGAAGGCCAGCAGCTTATATCCGCGCGAGTCGATCCCATTGGCGTTGGCCGCGATCTCGTCCTCGCGGATGTAGTTCCAGGCGCGCCCGATCCGCGAGTTCTGCAGGCTCGTGAGCCCGAGGATGGTGAGCCCCACGATGATCCAGATGAGGAAGTAGTACTCCCGGGAGGAGTCGATGACCAGCCAGGGGCCGAGCGAGGGGAAGTCGATCCCGAAGACCCCGTTGGGGCCGCCGGTCAGCCCGAAGGGGTTGTTGATGAGCGCCAGGCGCACGATCTCGCCCAGGCCCAGGGTTACGATGAGCAGGTAGTCGCCCTGCAGGTGGATCACGGGCGAGCACACCACGTAGGCGAAGAGCGCCGCGGCCAGGGCGCTCACCGGCAGCAGCACCAGGATGGGGATGCCGAAGGTGGTGTTGAGGATGGCCGTGGTATAGGCGCCGATGGCATAGAAGCCGGCATGCCCCAGGTCGAAGAGCCCCACCTCGCCGAGCACGATGTTGAGGCTCAGGCCCAGCAGGGCATAGATGCCGAAGTAGAAGGCGATGTCGATGAAGTAGTCGCTCACCAGGAACGGGTAGATGAGAAAGACCGCCACTACCACGCCGATCTTGATCCTGTCCGGGGAGAGGAGCGGCTTTGCACCGTTGTTCGAGAGCGCGTCCATAAGGGTCAGACCTTTTCCGCCGTCTTCTCGCCCAGGATGCCCGTGGGCCGAAAGATGAGCACCAGGATGAGGATGATGAACACGAACACGTCTTTCCATGCCGCGGATATGTAGGCCGCGCCGAGCATTTCCAGCACGCCCAGGATCAGCCCCCCGACCATGGCGCCCGGGATGTTGCCGATCCCGCCCAGGACCGAGGCGGTGAAGGCCTTGAGCCCGTAGTTCCAGCCCATCATGAAGCTGATCTGGCGGTAGTACATGCCCACCATGATCCCGGTCATGGCGCCGAGGGCCGGGCCAAGGGTGAACACGAAGACGATCACCTTGCTGATGTTGATGCCCATGAGCGAGGCGGTCTTGCGGTCATGGGCCGTTGCCCTGATGGCCGCGCCGAAGGTGGTCTTCTGCACGATGTAGTAGAGTAGGCTCATCAGGAAGAACGAGAGAGCCAGGATCACGATCTGCAGGAGCGTGAGGCGGATGCTGCCGAGCTGGAAGTGCACCGAGGGGATGAGCTCGGCGGGGTAGGCCTGGAACCTCGGACCCCAGCCCACCATGATCGCGTTCTGCAGGAAGACCGAGGCGCCCAGGGCCGAGACCACGGCCGGGAGCCGGCCTGCCGGGTACACGGGCCGGTACGCCAGGCGCTCGACGATGAGCCCCACCACGGCGAGGCTCGCCGCGGCTGTGATCAGTGCCACGATGAGCGCGCCCCACAGCCCGAAGTGCGCGGTGAGGAAGGCGGAGCCGAAGACCAGCACGGTATAGCCCAGGTACGAGCCCAGGGTGAAGAAGTCGCCGTGGGCGAAATTGATGAGCTTGAGCACCCCGTACACCATGGAGTATCCCAGGGCGATGAGGGCATAGAACGAGCCGATGGTCAGCCCGTTGATGATCTGCTCGAGGATGACTTCCATGGGTCCGGGGCGCCGCCTTTATGTCTGTCTGTATGTTCTTTACGGTCAGTCGGATATCACAATCCTGCCCTGATCGTCCACCACGTAGAGGTAGAAGGGCACGCCCTCGCGGTCGCCCTGCTCGGTGAAGCCGATGGGGCCCGTGATGCCGGGAACGCCGTTTACCTCGTTCCTCAGGTACTCGGCCAGCACGGCGGAGTCCGTGGAGCCGGACTTGTCGATCGCGTAGGCGATGATGTTGAGCGCGTCGGCCGCATAGATGGGCCACGGGCTCGAGGGGATGTCGCCGAAGCGGGCGCGGTAGGCCTCGAGGAACTCCTTGGCCTCGGGATACGGCAGGTCGGAGGGCAGGGGCTCGTTGGTCATGTAGCAGCCCTTGGCAACGTTCAGACCCGCGATCTTCACAAACTCGTCGTTGATGGCCGCGTTGCCGCCCACGAAGGGGCAGGTGACCCCGATGTCCCGGGCCTGGCTCACCAGGAGCGCGGCCTCGGCATAGTAGCCGGTGAAGTACCATACGTCGGGTTTGGCCTCGCGCAGCTTGGTGAGCGAAACGCGGAAGTCTTTCTCACCCGGGGTGATGGCGTCGTAGTACACGATCTCGACCTGCTTGCTCGCAACCATGTCCTTGAGCGCATTGCGGGTGTCCTCGGCAAGCCCTTTCCCGAAGGCCGTGTTGTCGTGCATGATGGCGATGCGCGTGGCGCCGAACTTCTTGGGCACGTAGGTCGCGAAGAACTTGCCCTGGGAGTCGTCCCTGCCGCAGGTGCGGAAGAAGTACTTCATGTTCCTCTGGGTGAGCCGCACGGCGGTGACCCCGTAGCCGATGTTCACCTTCTTGAACTTCTCGTAGATGTTCGAAGAGGGCTCGCACACCGAGGACCCGTAGGTGGAGACCACCCCGACCACGTCCTTGTGCGTCACCATCTTCTGGGCCGCCAGGGCGCCCGACTTGGGCTCGCCCGCGTCGTCCTCCACCCTCAGCTCCACCTGCTTGCCGCCCAGGATGCCGCCCTTTTTGTTGATCAGCTCGGCCGCGATCTCGCAGGATTGCCTGGCCATCTGCCCCTCGTAGGCCCAGGCGCCGGTAATGGGGCCCTGCAAGCCTATGACCACCGTGTCATTGGCCGCATGAGCACTCATGGCCCCCATGACGAGAAACAACACGCCCATCATCAAAGCACACTTTTTCATTCCTCTCTCCTTGTCATGCTCTGTATTCGTTTGCCCCGTACCGGGTATCACCATTCCCGCGCTGCACGGAGTACGGATCAGGGGAGGGATCAACCTGTAACATTCGAGAGTTGAATTCGATCTCAGCCCCACAAGCCGTTGAATGCCCAGTGTTTTCGAGTCGTTATGATATAGTTCAGGCCGGCTTCCCTGTCAAGGACAATTTGTCCGAAGGGAGCCGGAGTTCGGTTGTTCCGAATGATTCCGGTCCGGTGGACAGGAAGGGTTCGGGGCACCGGTCCCGCCCGCCGGAAAAGGGGGGGCATGCCCCGCCAGCGGGGGCATGACGGTTACTACTTCGCGAGCCACTCCGTGACGCGATCCGGGTTTTCCCTGATCCAGCGTCTAGCCGAGTCGGCCGGGTCCGCGCCCTCGGCGTTCCAGCCCATGACCTGTCCGATCTCATTGAGAGACCAGTGGAAGTTGTCGAGGAACCGGTAGGCCTCGGGGTGGTCCTCCTTGAGGCCCTTGCGCACGAAAGTGTGGATTGTCTCCTGTCCGCCGTATACACCCTTGGGATCCTTGAGGTATTTGAGATCCCAGCGGGCGAATTTCCAATGCGGCGTCCACCCGGTCACCACGACCCACTCGTTATTCTTGATCCTGTTGGCAAGGATGGCCGTCATCATAGCGCCCGTGCCTTCCATGAGCTTGAGATTCAGGCCGTATTCCTCAAGCGCCTGCTCCGTCCTGCTCATGATGCCCGCTCCCGGGTCGATGCCGATGATCTGATTGTCGAACTTGACAGTGTGCGCGTTCAGCTCTTCGATCGAGTCAATGGTCACGTAGGCCGGTACCACCAGGCCGATGGCCGCGCCCTCGCAGTTCGGACCCAGGTCCACAACCTTGCCGCCGACCTTGTCGAGGTAGTGACCGTGGGTGACGGGCAGCCAGGCCGTGGTAATGCCGTCGATATCACCGGTGGCCAAGGCCTGCCACATGGCGGCGGCGCTTACCGGGGTGAGCTCGACGTCGTAGCCCAGCTTTTCCTCCAGGACCGCCTCGACGACGTGGATGCTCGCCGTGGCGCATGACCATTCCACGTATGCAAGCTCCAGCTTCTTGTCCGCCGCCTGGCCGGACGATGTCGCCCCTAAGACGAGAAACAGTGCGAAAAGAATCGCGTATCCGGTCAATCGTTTCAAGGTATCCTCCTTATACGTTTTTTTCTCATCGAGAAACCCGTGCGCCTCACGGTGACGTGGCGCCGGTCTGCTTGCCGCCGACACGCTGCATGATCCGGTCGAGGATCATGGCCACGATGACGATGGCGATACCGGCCTCGAAGCCCCTGGACGGCTCCAGGCGCTGGATTGCCTTCCAGACCTCGCCGCCCAGGCCCTTCGCGCCGATCATGGCTGCAATCACGACCATGGACAGAGCGAGCATGATGGTCTGGTTGATGCCCGCCATGATGGTGGGCGTGGCCATGGGAAGCTGGAGCTTGATCAGCTTCTGCCACCGGGTGCTGCCAAACGAGTCTGCGGCCTCTACCAGCTCGATGGGCACCTGCCGGATGCCCAGGCAGGTGAGCCGGATTGCCGGGGGCATCGAGAAGATGACGGTGGAGAAGATGGCGCCCACCGCACCCAGGCCGAAGAGGGGAATGGCAGGGATGAGGTAGACGAAGGCCGGCATGGTCTGCATCACGTCGAGAACGGGCATGATCACCCGGTAGGCGCCATGGTTGAGCGCCGCGAGGATTCCCAGGGGAAGGCCGATGATCATGGCAATGAGAGTGGAGACGAGGACCAGTGCCAGGGTGCTCACCATGGGGTCCCACAGCTTCATGTTCCAGATGAGGAACAGACCGATGAGGGTCAGCAGCGTCACGCTCCGCTTCCGGCTGAGGAACCATGCCAGAGACGTAAAGGCCAGGATGAGCACCCACGGCGGAAAGAACATCAGCCCCTGGATGAGAATGGCGATTCCGCTTTCCACCACATCGGAGAAGGCCTTGGTGAGGAACGAGAAGTTATCGGAAAACAGGGTGATCACGTAGTCTATTGCGTCGCCGATGGGGATGCGTGGAATATTATTCAGCCAATCCATTGGTCTGTACTCCTTCTGCAAGGGCCGCAAGGAGCGTGCCCTTTATGATGACGCCCATGAGGTGGTCTTCGTTGTCCACCACGGCGACCGGGCTGCTCTCCACCAGGAGAGGGAAGAGCTCGTAAGCCGGCGTGTCCGGCGACACACGGTGGATGTCGGTGACGAGGATGTTCCTGAGGTCTCTTTCGCCCGCCTTGAGCGCCGAAGATGCGTCTTCCGCCCGGACGAGCCCCACGAGCCGGTTCTTGTGCTGGACATAGATGCTCGAGAGGCCGGCCTGTCGCATCTTCCACAGGGCGGCCTTGGGGCCGTCGTGGGCGAAGCTCGCCACCTCGCCCGGGTTCTTCATGATCGACTCCGCGGTGACCACCTTGGAGATGTCCACGTCCTGCACGAACTTGGCCACGTAATCGTTGGCCGGGGTCCTGAGAATGGACTCGGCCGTGCCTTCCTGCACGATGTACCCGTCCTTCATCAGGATGATCCGGTCGCCGAGCTTCAGGGCCTCGTCGAGGTCGTGGCTGATGAAGATGATGGTCTTGTGCATCTTCTCCTGGAGCTTGATCAGTTCATCCTGCATGTCGCGCCGGATGAGCGGGTCCAGGGCGCTGAAGGCCTCGTCCATGAGCATGATGTCCGGGTCGAGCGCCAGCGCCCGCGCCAGGCCCACGCGCTGCTGCATGCCGCCGCTGAGCTGGGCCGGGTAGGAGTCCTCCCAGCCTTTTAGCCCCACCTGCTCGAGTGCGGCCACGGCCCGCTCTCGCCGTCCGGCGGCCGGGACCTTCTGCACCTCGAGCCCGTACTCCACGTTCCTGATCACGCTGCGTTTGGGGAAGAGGGCAAAGTGCTGAAAGACCATGCCGAAGCGCTTCTGTCGCAGGACCCGGAGCTCCTCCCTGTTCAGGGAGGTGACGTCCGTCCCCTCCAGCAGGATGCGGCCGCTGGTGGGCTCGATGAGGCGGTTGAGGCAGCGCACCAGGGTGGACTTTCCGCTGCCGGAAAGGCCCATGATCACCAGGATCTCGCCATCGTCCACGGTAAACGAGACATCGGCGATCCCCACGCCCTGCCCGGTCTTTTCCAGGATCTGCTCCTTGGTGCAACCCTTCTTCAGAAGCGTCATGGCTTTCTGAGGGTGTCTTCCGAAAATCTTGTACAGGTTCTCGACAACGATTTTGTGCTCCACGGTCCTCCTTTCCTTAGAGAACCCGGGTGTTTTGACACATCCCGAGGGGCGGGGTCTTTCCCGGGCCCGTCACCGGCCTGAGCCGGCTTGTCCGAAAATCGGGGACGGCTCTCTTCCCAAGCCGCGCCCTATCGTTTTTGCCTTCAGGAAACGGGCTTACTTCCAGCGGGTGTCCGGCTGCTGCGTTTCCATCATGTCCGCAATGCGCTCCAGCGACAGGGCGATGGATACCTGCTCCAGGTCCGGGAGCGCGGAGATTGTCTTGAGTAGCCTGTCCTGGAAAGGCAGGGGCACCTCATGCGACAGGGCGATGCCTGCCTCGGTGGAGGAGACCAGCACCTTCCTGCGGTCAGGGTCTGTTCGATTTCTCTCCACGAGGCCCTTGGCCTCGAGCCTGTCCACGATCCCGTTGATGGTGCTCGTGCTCAGGCTCACCAGCTTGCCCAGCGCCGAGAGCGTCATGGGCCCGTCGTGCACGATGGTGTGCAGGCAGATGAGCTGGGGCAGGGTGATGTGCTGATCCATGGAGAGCTTCCGCGAGTGGGTGTCCACGTAGTGCATGATCCGCCTCAGGGCCATGAGGATCCTCAGATCGCAGCCACGGGCATCGCGGCCGCCCGTCGGGTCCGCTGCCGATCTCTCCCCGGCTGGAGTATCGCTGTCCGAGACACTGAAAGGGGGGCAATTTTTTCGGGAAGAGGTATCGTTCGCCATGAGATTCTCCTGTTCATCCGCCTTGAGGGCACATGGTATTTTTCTGCACGAAAGGTTTTGACAAGAATATTTCTTATACGAATGATATGTATTGTCAATAAAAAACTGAGTTCACAGGGCGCCTCTTGCGAAAAAGGCAGAGATATCTTGCTGAAATAACGAGGGGTCTGGCGGACCCCCGAAAGGACGGTCCTCCGGGAGAGGCTCTCAGAGCTGGGAGGCGATCACCATCTTCTGGACAGCCTGGGTGCCGTCGATGGATTTCATGAGCTGTGCGTCCTTGTGGATGCGGGTTATCTCCCGGGACATCGGGGTGTCGGCCACGGTTCGGTATCCTAGGATCTCCACGCCGAAGCCGGCCAGGTCGAAGAGGATCTCGGCTGCGTGGAGCTTGGCCATCGACGCCTCCAGGGAAAAGCTCAGGCCCGAGTCGATACGGGAAAGGGCGTGAAAGGTCAGGAGCCTGGATGCCTGGAGCCTGGTGGCGTACTCGGCCAGGGGCAGGGAGATGTCCTGGAAGGAAAACAGGGGTTTTCCGAACTGGGAGCGGTTTTTCGCATAGTCGAGCACCAGGTCGAAGACCCTCTTGGCGGAGCCCACGCAGCCCGCCGCCACCAGAGGCCTTCCCCGGTCGAGGGTTTCCATGAGGAGGAAGTAGCCGCTGCCTGCTTCTCCGAGGAGCGCTTCTCCCGGCACGTGCACGCTGTCGAAGACCACCTCGCCCATGATGCTGCCGGCATACCGGTACGGCTCGTAGGGCGTGCCGGTCCGGATACCGGGCAGGGACGCGTCCACCAGGAAGGCGTTGAGCCCGGCCCGGCCCGTCTTGCC
>JBASVF010000152.1:0-3372 GCA_049275795.1 Desulfomonilia bacterium | reverse complement strand
CGGTACTCCGGGCTCTTCAGCCTCCCCGCGGCTGCCGCGGCCTCCTGGCCGCGTACGACCTCGAAGGCATCCCCCGGCAGGGCGGGCCTCAGGAGGTTGTCGGCCAGCAGCTCGATGCCTTTCTCCGCGTGCTCTCTCATCACCTCCAGGGAGAAGTCCGTGCCTGCCGAGACAAAGGCGCCGATCTCATCCAGCTCCCGGTGAAACGCATCCCGGTCTCGAGAAGCAGTTCCGTAGGGAAAGAGCTTTTCCAGCACGCTCTCGACTCCTTCCTTGCCCGCGGGGACCTGCAATTCAGGCCGGTTGAGCATGTGCCCGTAGATGCACACGGTATCGCTCGCGGTATGGGGCTGAACGATCAGCCTGAGACCGTTGGAGAAGGTGCTGACCTGTGGGATCACCCTGGAGCGGGGGATGGAGAGCCTTTCCGCGGTTTTCTTTGCCCACGGGGGAAGATCCACCGGTTCGACATTCTCCGGGACGAACGATTCCACGTCGCCAAAGCCTCCCGATGCAGCCGCCTCTCCTGAAGGCTTTGGCGTTAGGATTCCCGTGACAGAGCGACCGGGGTCGAGGTACGCGCGGGCGACCCGGTTGACATCTTCGGCCGTTACCCTGCTTATGTCTTTCAGGATATCGTCCGGTGATTCCCTGCCCTCCACGACTAGGGCGGTGGACCACGCCATGGCCAGGCCGGACACCGAGTTCTTCTCCAGCTCCGCTTCCGTCATGATCCGGCGTTTGGCTGCCGACACCAGGTCCTCGGGCACCCCGGAGCTCACCACCTCTGAGAGCGCCTTCCTGAGCTCGCTCTCCAGCCGCCCGGGGTCCGCTCCCGGAGGAAACAGCGCCACCGCATACCCCAGGCCCGCCTCGGCAAAGGTCTCGAGCTGGAAACCGGCATCGAGGGCCACCCCCTTGGTCACCAACGAGTACAGCCTGCCGCGCCGGTTGTTCATGGCCTCCGAGAGCACCAGTGAGGCTGCGTGATCCGGGTCCCTGAACCCGGGCATGCGCCAGGCCAGCACCACGGACCCGTACGGTCTGTCCGTCTCGAGCCGGATGGTCTGCGGGTTGACGGGCTGGAGAACCACCGCGGGACGACCGGGCGGCTCCCGGGAGGGGATCGTGCCGAAGAGGCGCCTGGCAAGCTCCAGGGTGCCCTGGAGGTCCACGTCACCCGCAACCACCAGCACCGCGTTGGCCGGCGTGTACCAGGTGCGATGGAACTCCCGGAGCATCCCGGCGGTGGTTTTTTCCAGGGAAGCCTTTGTGCCCAGCGCGTCTTGCTCGTAGGGCGTGCCCTGGAACAGGATCTCCCTGAGCCGGGTATAGAACACGTATTCCGGGATGGAGAGGTTCCTTGCCACCTCCTGCAACATGGCGCCCCGCTCCAGGCTCCACGAGTCTTCGCTGCCGAGCAGGCCGCTCATTCGGAGCGACTCGATCATGAGGGCGGTCTCCAGGTCTTCCGCGGGGACGGTGAAGAAGTACTGGGTGGCGTTCTGGCGGGTCACCGCGTTGAACATGCCGCCCATGGCTGCCGAGATGCCGGCCAGCTGCCCGGCGGAAAGTCCCGGGCTCCCGCGGAACATCATGTGCTCCAGGGCGTGGGCGGTGCCGGGAAAACCTTTTGGAGACTCGTCCGCCCCCGCCCTGTAGCCGATCACCGTGGCCGCGACCGGCGACAGGGTATTGCGCACCACGACAACCTCCAGGCCGTTGTCCAGGACGGCCCGGGCCACGTTCTCTTCCCGCTCCTCGGCCGCCGCAGCCGGTCCGGGTGCAAAGGCCGCAAGGAGCGGCAGGAGTATGCCCACAGCCAGGCTGAGCGATGCGGTATGACGAATGCCCATGCTCTTCATTGGTAGCAGGGCCGCACCGGGAATCAAGCGAAAAATCCCGGGAGGGGCCCGCATCCCCGGCGCGTGACCCAGGGGCGTGAAGACAAGCCCTCATCTCGGCCCTTCAAGGACCGCGCCCTTGATGCATGCACGCTCCTGGCAGCAGCGTCTAACCTCTCCGGAATCCGGCGCTCCTCATGCACCGAGCGCCTCGGCGGCAAAGCTCCCGATCTCCCGCGCGCAGAACTCCGGCTTCTCCACGTGCGGCAGGTGCCCGCAGCCGGGGACGAAGGCAACCCTGCCGTCTGCGAGGCGGCTTTGGGCATCGAGCGCCTGGTATCCCGGCACGACCTGGTCCATGCTCCCCCACAGGATGAGGACGGGCATTGCAAGCTCGGGGAGCCGGTCGAGAAAGATCCTGGTCTGCCCGAAGGGGCCGGTGCTCGACCTCAAGGCGCCGAGCGAGGCCTGGAGGAACCCGGGCTCGAGCGCCATCCGGTATTGCTGGGTCCACCACTGCTTCGGGGCGCGATCCGGACTGCTGAAGAGCAGGACGGACCTGAGCAGGGCCCGCTGCATTGCACCCAGGGGAGTGGAGGCGAGGCGGATGGCGAGGTCGCCCCACAGGGGGGAGGCCTCCATGATCATGGCCGGATGGATGGCCTGCCCGAGCCCCCCGCTGTCGATGAGTACCAGGGCGCGGATGAGGTCCTGCTTCTCGAGTGCAAGGCACAGGGCGGGCAGGCCTCCCGCCGAGTGACCGGCTACCACGGCCCTGGCCACCCGGACAGCCCTGAGAAACGACAGGATGAACTCGACCAGGGCCTCGGGTGCATACCTCCCGCACACGCCGTTGCCGCCCGAGGCATAGGGCATCTCCGGAGCAAGGACCCTCCAGGTTTCCGACAGCTCCTGCATGAGCCACCGCCATTCGGACGGGCCGGCGCCGACTCCGTGGAGCAGGAGGATCGCGGGCCCCGAGCCAACGCTCAGGTATCGAACGGGCGTGCCGTCCATCAAGACACTGAGCTCTTCGATATCCATGGCACTCGACCTCTGCCGCGGGGCTACCGGGGCATGGCGCTTCGTTCACCGCGCATTGCATGCACCGATAACAGGCCCCGGGTACCTGCGCCCCGAATTGCCTTAACGGCCGATGTACGGGTGAGGAGCCCTATGGATTATTATAGGCCCTGTTTCAAGCGCATCAAAACCTCACCCCGGGCAGGGCAGATAAAAAGGCCGGGCCATGATAAGGACGTCTGAATTCCACGCCCCCGGCCCGGCCTGCATCATCATTCAAGCGGCTGCGGCTTAAAGATATACCGGTCGGCCGCGTCAGATTCCTTTGTGCTTCTCTGGTGCGGGGCCTTCCTTCTTCTCGACCTCCAAGTCTTCCACTCTGACGTCGCCGCTCAGCTCGCGCTGCTCGGTGTGGGTCACCTTCCGGGCGCGACCGGCCTCTCTGAGCCGCATGTGCTTGACCAGCTCCACCTCTTCTTCCATGATGGGGATGGTCAGATCCTCC
>JBASVF010000151.1:0-11601 GCA_049275795.1 Desulfomonilia bacterium | reverse complement strand
CCAATACCCGTTACGAAATCATCGCCGGCGAGAGGAGATTCCATGCCTGCAAGTTTGCCGGCATGCAGAAGATTCCTTCCATCGTCAAGGAGATCTCGGATTCCGAGGCCTTCAAGATCTCGCTCATCGAGAACCTGCAGCGGGAAGATCTCAATCCCATGGAAGAGGCCGAGGCCTACCATACCCTCAAGGAGCAGTTCGGGCTTACCCATCATGAAATAGCAGAGGCGGTGCTCAAGGACCGCTCCACTGTTACGAACGCCATGCGCCTTGTCCACCTCCCCGAGGAGGTCAAACAGGCGCTCCGCGATTCTCTCATCAGCACCGGCCATGCGCGGGCCATCCTCATGGTAGAAAGCACCTCCGGCCAGATTGCCCTGTTGAAAAGGATCATGGATGGCTCGCTGAGCGTCCGGGAAACCGAGCGGCTTGCCTCGCGCAAGGGCGGCAGAAAGAAAAAGGGATCGAAAAAAATCGACCCGCTGTTCGATCACCTCTCCTCGCTCCTTTCCGAGAGGCTTTCCGCAAAAGTCGTGTGCGACTGGGGAAAGAGAAAGGGCAAGATCGTCATCACCGTCAGCTCCCGTGAAGATCTCTCGCGCATCGTCTACGAGATTTGTGAACAGGAGGCTCCTCTATGACGATCCTGGTTTCCTACATTTCTACACCAGGCGCGAGATCGGCCTTTCACCCGGGATTTTTCTACCCGGTTTTGAAGCAAAAAATTGCTGTGAAACCATGATGTTGAGCGGGATATGAACATGTTGACACAGGGTAATACTATTTACTATTTACATAGGGGGAAAAGATGAAGTGTAGGATCCAAAAGTCAACGCTCCAGAACATGCTCGCCAAGGTGCAGGGATTCACCGAAAAAAAATCGACGCTTCCAATTCTCAGCCACATCCTCCTCGAGGTCATTGATGATTCTCTACAGGTGAAGGCGACCGACCTTCACACCTCTATCCAGGTCAATTCCCCTTGCGAAGCGAGTGAACCTGGCGCGTGCGCCATCAATGGAAAGAGCTTCTATGATGTCATCCGCGAGCTTCCCGACCAAGCCCTCCTGCTCGTTGCCGAGGAAAAGTCACATGTCTACATCACCGCGGAGAACAAGAAGATCAGGATGAACATCATGGACCCCGAGGAGTATCCCATGGTGGTGTTTCCGGACATGGAAGGCGGATACTCGCTCGATGTTTCGGTCATGAAACCCATGATCGAGAGAACGATCTTTTCCATCCCTTCTTCATCCGAGAGCGACAGCAAGTACACCCTGGGCGGAGCGCTGCTCACCTCGGGCGTGGACAGCGCCCAAGGACCCTATATCGAGATGGTCTCTACCGATACCCGGAGGCTTTCGGTGGTGCGCTACCTCACCGAACAGCACATCGACATGGCCGGCGGCATCATCGTGCCTAGGAAGGGCCTCCAAGAGCTCAAGCGGCTCATGGACAACCGGGAGGAGGATTCCCGTTTCCTTCTCACCAAGGAGTCCATCTTCTATCTCTCGCCGGATACCAGGGCTACGGTCAGGCTCATAGACGGGAAGTTTCCTGATTACCAGAGCATCGTTTCCCCCGATGCCTTCCCCATTTACACCAGAATCAATGCACAGGAGCTCTACTCCGTGCTCAAGGTATGTATCGCCATGGTCTCTGACATATCGAACTGCGTAAAATTTTCCTTCCACAAGGACAAAACGGTCGTATTCGCGAGCAACCCGGACCAGGGCGAGGTTGAGAGCCCCATCAGCTCAGAGCACCACGGCATGGAACTGGACATCAATTTCAATCCCCGGTATTTCTTGGAATGCCTTTCTTTCATCGATGGCGATATGGAGATACGGCTCAAGGGCTCAAACGGGCCCTGTATGATTACCGACAACGGTATAACCCAGAGCAGGTGGGTCATCATGCCCATGCGGTTTTAAGAAGGAACAGGTCTTAATACATGGAAAAGAACAAGACACAGGAATACACAGCAAAAGACATCAAGGTGCTGGGCGGGTTCGAGGCAGTAAGGCTCCGCCCAGCCATGTATATCGGCTCCACCTCGTCGCAGGGTCTGCACCACCTGGTTTTCGAGGTGGTCGACAACAGCATAGACGAAGCCATTGCCGGATACTGCGACAACGTCAAGGTGATCATCCATATGGATGAGAGCATCACAGTTGAGGACAACGGCAGGGGCGTTCCCGTAGACATTCACCAGGACACCGGCAGGCCGGCCGTCGAGGTCGTCATGACCACCCTGCATGCCGGCGGAAAGTTTGACAACTCCATATACAAGGTATCCGGCGGTCTTCACGGCGTAGGGGTTTCCGTGGTCAATGCCCTGTCCGAAAGCCTGGAGATCGAGATCTCTCGGAACGGCAAGCGATATTTCCAGCGCTATGAAAAAGGGGTTCCGAAAACCGATCTCATAGAGAAGGGGACTACCCAGCATACCGGGACCACGGTTCATTTCAAGCCGGATCCCGAGATCTTCGAGGTCACCACCTACGAGTTCGACATCCTTGCCAACCGCCTGCGCGAGCTGGCCTTTCTCAACAAGGGGCTCAGGATAGAGCTCGAGGACGAGCGCACAGATACCAAGGAGGTCTTTCACTTCACCGAAGGGCTCATCGACTTCGTCCGCTACCTCAACTCGAAGAAAAAACCGATCCACCCCCCCGTCTACTTCAACAAGACCAAGGGAGACGTGGTGGTGGAGTGCGTTCTCCAGTACAACACCTCGTACACGGAGAGCTTGTTCTCATTTGCGAATAACATCAACACCCACGACGGGGGCACGCACGTCGTGGGGTTCCGCAAGGCGATCACCAGGACCATCAACGCCTATGGCAAGGACAAGGGGATCTTCAAAAATTCCAAGATCACCATCCAGGGCGACGACACCAAGGAAGGGCTCTGCGCCGTGATCTCTGTGCTCCTGCCCAGGCCACAGTTCGAGGGTCAGACCAAGGCCAAGCTCGGCAACTCGGAGATCGCTGGCATTACCGAGAGCATCACGAACGACGCCATGAGCGAGTATCTCAACGAGAACCCAGCCGAGGCCGCGGTCATCATCAAGAAGATCATCGACAGTGCGCAGGCCCGGGAGGCCGCGAGGAAAGCCCGGGAGCTCACGAGGAGGAAGTCCGCCTTCGAGAGTACGCTCCTGCCCGGCAAGCTCGCCGACTGCCAAGAGAAAGACCCTGCAATGAGCGAGATCTTCATCGTAGAGGGCGACTCGGCCGGCGGCAGCGCCAAGCAGGGCAGGGACCGGAAGAACCAGGCCATCCTCCCCTTGAGGGGCAAGATCCTCAACGTCGAGAAGGCCCGTGTGGATAAGATGCTCTCCAACCAGGAGATCAAATCGCTCGTCACCGCCCTGGGTACTGGTATCGGCTCTGACAACTTCGACATCTCCAGGCTCAGGTATCACAAGATCGTGATCATGACCGATGCCGACGTTGACGGCGCGCACATCAGGACCCTTCTTCTCACCTTCTTCTTCCGGCAGATGCCCGAGATCATCGAACGGGGCCATCTCTACATAGCCCAGCCGCCTCTGTTCAAGATTTCCAAGGGGAAAAAGATCTGGTACCTCCTCAACGAGGAGTCTTTGGATGAGTTCCTCCTGAAGAACGCGGTGAAGAACATCACCCTCAAGGGAGAGACTGAAGTCACCGGGTCCGAGCTTTCACGCTATCTCAAGCTCATCGGCCGCCGGAGGATCATTCTCCAGAACTACGAGCATCGCAACATGGACGAGCGGATCATCCAGTCATCGTCCTACATCGATCCGGAGTTCTTCGGCGACGCCTTCGACCCTGTGCGCGTGAATGAAGAGACATCGGCCGTCATCCGAGAGTGGTTCCCGTCGCTCGGGCCGTTCACCACCGATGTGTACGAGGACAAGGTCGTTTTCCATACCGTCAAGAACGGCCTGCGCAAAGAGACGTCCATCGATCTGAGGCTCGCCGAGACCAAGGGCTTCGAGGAGCTCCAGCGCATTCACGTTCAGCTGAAGAAGCTCGGACGGCCGCCTTTTGTCGTGGTTTCCGACGGGACCTCCTACGAGGTTCCAAACCTCCGCGAGGCCGCACAGAAGATCTACGACGAGGCCAAGAAGGGATACTCCCTCCAGCGCTATAAGGGCCTCGGTGAGATGAACCCGGACCAGCTCTGGGAGACGACCATGGATCCCGAGAGGCGGTCCCTGCTCCGGGTCAGCATCGAGGACGCCGTCGAAACCGATCAGATCTTTGCCACACTCATGGGCGACGACGTGGTGCCCCGCAGAGAGTTCATCGAGAAGAACGCCCTCAGGGTGACGAATCTCGATATTTGATATCGACCGTTACGAGAAGAAACCATAAGGAATATGAATGAATACGAATACTGTATCTATTGACCAGGAAATGCGCCGCTCATACCTGGATTACTCCATGAGCGTCATTATCGGGCGTGCGATCCCTGATGTGAGGGACGGTCTCAAGCCTGTCCATCGCAGGGTTCTCTTCGCCATGAACGAGCTGTCGAACACCCACAACCGCCCCTACAAGAAGTCGGCGCGCATCGTGGGTGACGTTATCGGTAAGTATCACCCGCACGGAGACACCGCAGTGTACGACACCATCGTGCGTATGGCGCAGGATTTCTCCATGCGGTATCCCCTCGTGGACGGACAGGGCAACTTCGGGTCCATTGACGGAGATTCCGCCGCTGCCATGCGCTACACCGAGGTTCGGATGGAGCGTATTGCCGAGGACATGCTCTCCGATCTCGACAAGGACACCGTCGACTTCCACTCCAACTACGACGAGTCGCTCATGGAACCCGACGTCCTTCCCACCCGGATACCCGCACTGCTGCTCAACGGCTCGTCCGGCATCGCGGTGGGCATGGCGACGAGCATTCCGCCCCACAATATCACCGAGATCATGAACGTGCTCATCGCCATGATCGACCGCCCGGACATACCGCTGCCCGAGATCATGAAGATCCTCCCGGGCCCTGATTTTCCCACCGGTGGCATCATCTTCTCCGACGGCGAGATCGAGAAGGGCTATGCCACGGGCAGGGGAATCATCACGGTCCGCGGAAAGGTCGAGATCGAGCGCGACAGCAACCGCGACCGCATCATCATCACCGAGATACCCTATGCGGTGAACAAAGCCGACCTGGTGGAACGCATAGCGGTTCTCGCCCAGGACAGGAAGATCGAGGGCATCTCGAACATACGCGACGAGTCCGACAAGGACGGGATGCGGATTGTGATCGACCTCAAGCGGGGAACCCAGCCCGAGGTGATCGAACAGCAGCTCTACAAGCTCACCAATCTCCAGACCTCGTTCTCCATGAACATGCTCGCCATTCACAACGGCAGGCCCCGTGTGATGGGCTTGAAAGAGCTGCTGCAGGCGTTCCTGGACTTTCGCGAGGAAGTGGTCACCCGCAGGAGCATGTTCGAGCTTGCCAAGGCAAAGGCCAGGGTCCATATCCTCGAGGGACTCCTCAAGGCGCTGGACCACATCGACGAGGTGGTCGCCCTGATCCGCGCATCGGCCGATCCCCAGGAGGCCAAGGAGAACCTCATGCAGCGCTTCGGATTCAGCGAGATCCAGGCCCAGGCCATCCTCGACATGCGGCTCCAGAGGCTGACCGGGCTCGAGCGCGACAAGCTCACCGATGAGTACCAGAGCCTGCTCAAGGACATCGCCCGTCTGGAGAAGATCCTCACTGATCGCGGCGAGCTGCTCAAGGTCATCCGGGGGGAGCTCCAAGAGATCAGGGACCGCTACGCCGACGACCGCCGCACCCTTATCGTTCGAGGGTCTGTCGGTGAGTTCAATATCGAGGAGCTCATCCCGGACGACCAGATGGTGATCACCATGACCAGGAAGGGCTACATCAAGCGCACGGAGATCACCAAGTACCGCACCCAGAAGCGGGGCGGGGTGGGAGTCAGGGGCGGCGCTTCGTCAGACGACGACTTCATCGAGCACATTTTCGTCGCCTCCAACCACGCCTCGATCCTGTACTTCACCAACACCGGCCGGGTGTATCACACCAGGGTGTACGAGATCCCCGAGCGCGACCGCGCCCTCAAGGGGATTCCCATTGTCAATATCCGGCCCCTGCAGAAAGACGAGCGGATATGCGCCATTCTGGTGACGCCGGACCTCACTGCTGACGCGCGTGTCATCATGGTAACCGCCCAGGCGTACATCAAGCGGGTTATGCTCAGCGACTTCGGCAATATCATGAAGACCGGCATCATCGCCTGCAAGCTCGATCCAGGAGACGAGGTGATCTCGGCACGTATCACCGGCGGCAATGACCGGATCATCGTTGCAAGCACCGGTGGCAAGGCCATTACCTTCTCCGAGGACCAGGTCAGGGTCATGGGAAGGCAGGCCCAGGGTGTGAGGGCCATACACCTCGACAAAGATGAGCACGTGGTGGGCATGGACGTCATCACCTCTCCGGACGACTTCGTGATCACCCTCACCGAGTTGGGCTTCGGCAAGAAGACCCCGGTCGAGAAATACCCCGTCCAGAACCGGGCAGGCAAGGGAGTGCTCACTGTCAACATCACGAAAAAGACGGGAAGCCTCGTCGGCATCCGGGTGGTCAAGGGCACTGACGAGCTCATCATCATCTCCTCCTCCGGCCAGATCATCCGCATGCCGGTCTCCCAGATCCGCACGACCACATCACGCTCCGCACAGGGTGTAAGGGCGATCAAAATGAAGGAAGGCGAGAAGATCGTTGACTTTACCCGGTACGTGGGCGAGGAGGCATGAGAAGGGTCTCCGGTACGGCAGAGTAAAGAGTAACCATTGAATTTCAAAGAGGCCTTGATCCCGGATCTCCGGGATCAGGGCCTTTCCTTTGGGCTCCAGGGCGAAGGAAAGGCCTTAAGGAACCATGATTTTTCCCGGCACACGATTGTTATCTGCAATTTCACGCCCTTAGCCCATGCCCTCCGGCGTGCCGATCACTCCCCGAAATTGTGTTGACACGCAACCGCATCTACCATATAGATCAGCGTCTGAAGTTTACTAAGGTAAACAAAGGATCGCACTATAATATGTCTGTAGATGCGGGGTGAGGGCTGCCGAGGCGGCAGGCAACTCGAGCCGCAACGAGGTATTGGCCGGGGGCGGGGAACGGGCAAGACGGCCATTCGGCTCATCCATGCCGGGTGAAATATGGCTGCACAAAGGGCGGCTGGCGTGTAGGCGGGATGAACCGGGTCGGCCTCCAATGCATCGGAGGCCTTTAGCAAGAGGACGCTACAGGCATAAGGGTCAAGCATGAGCAGGTACATGTCTTCCGGAAACGATGGCGCCGTTGTCATCATCGGGGCGCCGTATGATTCAACCGCGAGCTACCGGCCCGGGGCCCGCTTCGGACCCGGTGCAATCCGCGAGGCATCCTACGGGCTCGAGACCTTTTCGCCCGACCTGGATGCGGATCTCGAGGACTGCCCGTTCATGGACCAGGGAGATTTGGAGCTCCCGTTCGGCGACCCGGGCCCTGCACTGGACCTGATCGAGGCGAAGGCCTTGGAGCTCTACGCCGGTGGCAAGGTTCCCTTCCTCCTCGGCGGCGAGCACCTGGTTAGCCTGGGAGCCATACGCGCGGCAAGGCGGACGCACCTGGAGCTCTGCGTGGTCCACCTGGATGCCCATGCCGACCTCAGGGACGACTACCTGGGCCAGAAGCTGTCGCACGCCACAGTGATGAAGCGGGTCTTCGAGCTCTTGCGCCCGGACTCGCTGGTGCAGATCGGGGTCCGCTCGTGCACGCGCATGGAGTACGAGCGCTCGCAGACATTGAAGTCGAGCGTCCCGGAGGCGATCCAATGCATCGGGTCGAGGCCCTGCTATCTGAGCTGCGATCTCGACATCCTGGACCCCTCGGTCCTTCCGGGAACCGGGACCCCGGAGCCGGGTGGGATATCCTACGCCGAGCTCGCATCGATCCTGACCACGCTGATTGCGGGCCTGAACATCGTCGGGCTCGACGTGGTGGAGCTGGCACCCAATCTTGACCCAACGGGCGTCTCCTCCATCGTGGCGGCAAAGATCGTGAGAGAGTGCCTCATCACGCTCTGCAGTCGGGCCGGCAGGGAAGGGGCGTAACGGCTGCACCGGTGTTACGACAGGAATGACTGGAGCACGTACCATGGAAAACATACTCATTATCGGAGCAGGGGCCGCGGGATCGGTGGTAGCAAAGAAGTGCGCCATGAACCGCGATGTGTTCAATAAGATCCACCTCGCATCGAGGACGCTCGAGAAGTGCCTGACGGTGAAGCAGGAATGCGTATCTCCGATCACGGTATCCCAGGTGGATGCGGACGACACCGCCCTGGTTATCCGCCTGATCGAAGAGACCGGCCCAGATATCGTGGTGAACATGGCGCTGCCGTACCAGGACCTCTCCATCATGGACGCCTGCCTCGCCACCGGGGTCCACTACCTCGATACCGCGAACTACGAGCCCAGGGACGAGGCCAGGTTCAGCTACTCCTGGCAATGGGCATACGACGAGCGATTCCGTGAGCGCGGCATTACGGCCGTGCTCGGCTGCGGCTTCGATCCCGGGGTGACGGGCGTCTTCAGCGCATACGCTCAGAAGAACCTCTTCGACGAGATCCACACGATCGACATCATCGACTGCAACGACGGCAAACACGGCAAGGCCTTTGCCACCAACTTCAACCCCGAGATCAACATCCGCGAGGTCACCCAGCGAGGGAAATACTGGAAGGAGGGGAAGTGGATCGAGATCGATCCCTTGAGCGTCTCGTGCATGATCGACTACCCCGAAGTGGGGCCCCGCAAGTCCTACCTCATCTACCACGAGGAGGAGGAATCGCTGGTGAAGAACATCCGGGGTTTGCGGCAGATCCGCTTCTGGATGACCTTTTCGGACAACTACATCAAGCACCTCGAGGTGCTCCAGAACGTCGGCATGACGAGGATCGATCCGGTCGTGTACAACGGGGTGGAGATCGTGCCCTTGCAGTTCCTGAAGGCCCTGCTTCCCGAGCCCTCATCCCTGGCCGAAGGCTATACCGGCAAGACCTCCATCGGGTGCATCTTCAGGGGCAAAAAGGGCGGCAGGGATGTCTCGTACCTGCTCTATAACGTGTGCGATCACGCCGAGACCTACCGGGAGCTCAAGGCACAGGCCGTTTCGTACACCACGGGCGTCCCGGCCGCCACCGGGGCCATGATGGTCCTCAAGGGCATCTGGGCCGGAGCGGGCGTGTTCAACGTCGAGCAGTTTCCGCCCGAGCCCTTCCTCGAGGAAGTAGCCCGTCAGGGTTTGCCATGGCACGCCGTTGCGCTCGACCCCGAGGCCTACCGTGAGTTGGCCTCGATCGGCTGAGCACGGGCGGTCGGTTTGAGCTTTGAGTGCAAGTCCGGACGAGGAGGAGATACAGCCAGTGCACGACTCACATGGCCCGTCCTTGTATGAAAGGCTGCCGGAACGGCTCGCCGTAGCGCTTCCCGGTATCGCGACGCCCGCCTACGTGGCGGACGCTCAAGCCATCAGTGAAAACATGGCCACGGCTAGGCGCATCCGCAGCGAGGCCGGCTGCCGTATCCTGCTTGCGACCAAGAGCTTTGCCATGCCCGCGGTCTTTCCGCTCATGCGGGACTCGCTCGACGGCACGACCGCGAGCGGCCTGTTCGAGGCGCGCCTGGGCAGGGAGGAATTCGGCAAGGAGGTTCACGTATTTTCGCCTGCCTACACACCTCGCAGCCTCGAGGACCTGCTGCGAGTAGCCGATCACTTCTACTTCAACTCGTCAAGTCAGCTCACGCGCTTTCTTCCGACCATAACAGGCGCGGGCGTTCCCGGGAAGATAGGCATCCGAATCAATCCCGGATTTTCGAACGCCACGCTGGGCGGGGACCGGTACGATCCCTGCTCGGCCCGCTCGCGCTTCGGGGTCCTGCGCGGCGATCTCGACAGCATCCCCTGGGACGATATCGACATCCTGCACGTCCATGCCCTGTGCGAGTCCGGAGCTGACGGCTCGGTGGGCCTCATCAGGCATATGTCCCGTGAGTTCGGGGAGTATGTCGGGCGCGTGGAGGCGGTCAACTTCGGGGGCGGGCACTTCTTCTGCAAGCAGGGCTATGACGTAGAGGCCCTCATACGGGCAATCCGGGACTTCAGGAACGAGTTCGGCACCGAGGTCATCCTTGAGCCCGGAAGCGGCCTGGTGGTCGATGCGGGGTACCTCGTCGCGACCGTGCTCGATATCGTCCGCACCGGCGGCGGGCAAAACGCCGCCATCCTCGACGCCTCGGCCGCATGCCACATGCCTGATGTCCTTGAGGTTCCCTACACGCCCCCGGTCTTTGGCTCAGCCCCGCCGGGCGTGCTTTCCCATACGTACCTCCTTGCCGGCAATACCTGCATGGCGGGCGACATCATCGGCGAGTACTCCTTCCCGGAGCCCTTGAAGGAGGGAGACCGGATCGTTTTCGGAGACATGCTGCAGTACAGCTTTGTCAAGAACAACACCTTCAACGGGACGCCGCTTCCGGACCTTGCCCTGCTCCACGAGAACGGCAGCGTGGAGGTCGTGCGCCGGTTCGGGTACGGTGACTTCAGAAGCAGGCTGGGGTGAGAACGGGAGACCATGGAGTCACGGCACGTGATCTTCCCGCCATCCGGCCGATTCCGGGTAGATCCCCTCACGGGGCGCAGGGCCCCGGATCAGGGATTGAGATCATCCCGGATTTCCGGTAAAGGTTGGGTCGTTTTTCTCGGCCTGAAACAAACCTTGAAACTCACGTAACATGAGAGAAAATCTATGAACCTGAAGCATACGATGGAACGATGGACGATCGAGGATTCCGCAGACCTGTACCAGATACGGGAATGGGGGGCGGGCTACTTTGGCATCTCCGAAACCGGGGACGTGGTGGTCACGCCGCTCAGGGACAAGAGCATCTCCGTGAGTCTCCCCGAGATCATATCCGGGATTGCAGCGCGCGGTTACAGCATGCCCATGCTGCTCCGCTTCGAGGATATCCTCGACTCCCAGATCACCCAGCTCCACGAGAGCTTCCGCTCGGCGATCGCCAAGTTCGATTACCAGGGGGAGTACAAGGGGGTATATCCGATCAAGGTCAACCAGCAGAAGCAGGTGATCGAGACCATCACCCGCATCGGAAAGGCCTACCACCACGGGCTCGAGGCCGGGAGCAAGGCGGAGCTCATCGCCGCGCTGTCCTTTCTCGACGACAAGGAGGCCTGCCTGATCTGCAACGGCTACAAAGACCGGGAGTTCATCGACCTGGGGCTCTATGCGTGCAAGATGGGGTACAAGTGCTTCTTTGTCCTGGAGATGCCGGGAGAGCTGGACCTGATCCTCGAGCGCTCGAAGGCGCTGGGAATCAAGCCGCTGCTGGGCGTGCGGTTCAAGCTGTCCACCCAGGCGGGCGGGCACTGGACCGAGTCCGGCGGCGACCGCAGCATCTTCGGGCTCACCATCTCCCAGATCATCGAGGCCATCGAAAGGCTCAAGGATGTGGGAATGCTGGATTGCCTGCAGCTGCTCCACTACCACCTGGGC
>JBASVF010000150.1:0-3339 GCA_049275795.1 Desulfomonilia bacterium | reverse complement strand
ATATAATGGTCTACCGCCACGAAGACGGCATGCGTCTCCTGACCGGCTCGGCCATCACCCCTTCTGCGGGCGTCAACGAGTCCGGGTTCGCCATCGCGTGCACATCGGTCTACCAGGATTACAACATCATGGCCGAGCCATTCAACCTCAACACGGCCCTCATGGAGGAGGCCCTGGCCACCTGCTTCGACCTCGAGGATTTCGAGCGTCTCCTGATGATCTGGCCCTACAGCCATCTCGGCACGGTCATCAGCGCGAACTTCGTGGTCATCGATGCATACGGAGGCGCGGCATACTACGAGTGCTTCACCGGGCACCTCAACACGGGCCTCAACCTCATGCGGTACAGGAAATCCGATGCCAACACCGGCAGGATCGTCGATCAGAACGGCTGGACCCTGAGATCGGCCCAGAGCAATTTCATCGGCTTTTTCATGGGCACCAACTTCAACACCTACATCCCCTGGAATGCCGGGCAGGACCGCCAGGTGCGGGGCGAATACCTCCTGACCCAGCTGGCAAGCTCGGGAATGATCGACTACCGCTCCGTCATGCGCGAGGTGGCCAAGGACGTCAACGGCAAGCAGGTCAACGAGTGGAGCGAGACCCGCTACAGCACGGTCTACTGCATCAGCCGGGCAGCCACCCGCAGCGGTGTGGTGGTCAGGGGCGTGCCTTCCGGACAGGACGCGCGCCTCACCACCATGTGGTGCAACCTCGGCGAGCCCTCGATCGGCGTTTTCGTGCCCTTCTTCCCCGCAGCCAAGGACACCTCCTATCTCGCCTACATGGACACGGTTTCCGGAGGCACCTACTATGACAGGGACGACTCCTGCCTGCTCAACCTGGCCATCAGGGAGCGGGAGACCTATGGAGGACGCCTCTACACCAGCAACGAGGGCGACCCCATCTTCGGGATGTACAACAACTACATCAACAAGGCCGAGCTCGCCTGGGTCCAGTCCTGGACCTTCGCCATCGAGGACATGGTCATCGACCAGACCGAGCTCTTCCTGTCCCTGCTGGGCAGCGACGCAACCCGCCGTCTTGCCGGCAACTTCAAGAGCTTCTCCGACTACTGCGTGCAGTACTCATATGACAACTACACCGCGGCCTCTGCCCAGGCCGTGGACTGGGACTACACCTGGCCGTGGGAGGTGGTGGACGACGAAACCCCGCCCGCTGACGACGGGGGCGGTTCGAGTTTCTGGGACTGGCTCTTCTGGTGGCGCTGATAAAGGCCGTATCGACTGACGGTGGCGTTTGAATGTGAGAATTGAGCGTATGACGGGCCATGCGGCATGAGCGGGAAGAATGAGATGATCGACTGCGTGCAGAGCACAGGCCGAATGATCGAGATCCCGGAGGCGGTCGGGGAAGCGGAGCGTGCAGGTAGGCACGACGCTCTCCCCTCCCTCCGGAAGCCCCCTCTGTGGAAACGGCTGGTCCCCTTTGCCGTGGCTTTGGTGATCCTCGCGTACCTCTTTCATCAGATCGATGCCCGAGAGTGCCTGGACGCCCTGCGAACGGCGGACCTCTCGATGTACCTCCCCTGGCTGCTTGCCTTCATCCTCGTCACCTTCCTCCTGGACACCCAATACCTGGCAGTCATGCTCAGGCGCTTCCGCTACCCCATTGCCTGGAAGGACGCGCTGGGCATCCGGGGGGTCACCTACCTCCTCATGACCGTCGACTACACGGTGGGCATGGGGGCGCTCATCTATTACCTCAAGAAAAACCTGAGCATCCCGGTAATGCGCTCCACCGGGCTCATGGGATTCTTCAATGCCATTACCCAGAAGACCCTCGTATACATGAGCACCATCGGGCTCATCCTGCTGTGGCCGCCGTCTCCCCTGCTGCGAAACTTCCTGTACTTCTGCATCGGCTTCATAGTCCTGGATCTCCTGTTCATCGCAGCCCTGAAAATGATGCCTTCGCGCGGCTTCATGCTCAGGATCAAGAACCTGAACCTGCTCAAGGTCTTTCACGAGGCATCCTGGAGAAGCTACGGCGTCCTGATCCTGTGGAGAAGCGTCTACTACGCCCTGTTCATCGGCTTCTTCCACGTCGGCCTCAGAGCCTTCCACCTGGATGTTCCCTTTACCGCGCTGCTGACCTATGTCCCCATCGTTCTCCTGGTCATCAGCATGCCCATTACCCCATGCGGCTTCGGCACTGCCCAAGCAGCCATGCTCTATCTCTTCAGAGACTACGGTGCAGCGGTCGATATCATGGCATTCGGACTGACCTACTCCACCTCCATCCTCGTTCTCCGCAGTGCCATCGGCCTGTGTTTCGCCAACCAGATTACCGGAGCAGCTTCAGCAAGGCCGGATCAGAAACCCATATGAGGAAAGAGGTTATTGACCATGAAACAGCAGGTGAAGTGTCTGTGTCACCCCTGGAAAACCCCCGGCAGGCGGCGGAATGCCGGGAGCTTTGGATTCTTTTTAAAATAGGTTCAATCAAAAGGAGGATGTATCATGTCACATGTATATGGATTGCTCAAAGATGAACAGTCTCGGTACTATGACGAAGAGTATGACAGTATACCCATAACCTGTGAGGAATATCTCATCCAGCGGCACAACGGGATCAACTTCTACCTGATCGAGCTGGGAGATATCGACTGGAACCGCATCCACACCATCGTCAAGGCATGCGAAGAAGTGGAGAACCAGTGCTGGAAGGCGCAGGAGAACTTCTTCGACTACCTCAAGAAGTGCGATGTCCTGAGCTATGCGGAAAAAGACGGCCGCATCATCGCCTTCGACGCAGTTTCGCGCATGATCAGCAACGGATGCTGCGTGTACAACAACGAGGAGACCATGGTGCTCAAGGAGTTCCGCGGCCAGAACATTGCCCAGCAGCTGGTGTGGGGGACCATCGAGTGGCACCTGACCAAGAGCTCATACCTCGATGGGGTCAGGGACCTCGCCTACACCTCGATCTCGGCCAATCCCATCGTGGTGAACCTCTACTACAACAAGAGCATGTGGGCCTGGATCCGGAGGATCGCCGACTGTTCGTTCAAGCCTTCAGCCCGGCTCAAGGAACTGGTGCGGGAGTACTGCCAGAGGCAGGGTATTGCCCTGGTAAACGAAGAGTACCCCTTCTGTCTGAAGAATGTCTTCCCCGGATCGAACCGGTTCGATCCCAATGACCCGAGATACCAGTTCTGCGACAAGGTCAGGGAGCACATGCCTCCCGAGTTCGAGCACATGGCACGGGGCGATGCCTTTGCCTACATGTTCAGGGTCCCGGTAAAGGTGCTCAGGGTGGTGAACATGGTCACCATGTACCTCTTCTACGGGAAAACCTACCTCTCCCGGGAAG
>JBASVF010000149.1:0-3957 GCA_049275795.1 Desulfomonilia bacterium | reverse complement strand
GGGCAGTACTGTCAGCAGGTGATGATGGAAACAGGTCAGCTGGCCGAAACCCTCCTGGGCTGGTGAAAATGTGGGTATGGGCAGGGGGAATTGATCGGCGACCGGGTCTCCTCCGGGCCCATGAAGGATTTGGGACTTCGGTATGGATGGGGGAGGGTTTTCCTCCCTTGCGTTCGTATTGCAGGAGGCAGGGCAATAAGCAGGAGGCAAGCCGATGGCAGGCATTCTGGTCACCCTTGGCGCTGGGCCGGTAGAGGCCCATGATAAAATGCGGGGGCACATGGTACGCTCGGCCGGTCTCGTTGCCGCGCAGGACCACTCCTGGGAGCACGCTCGGCTCACCAGGTTCTCGCGTTTGAGCTTGGGTAAGATCGAGCGTCTGGAAGCCGGCCCGGGTGGCGAGGGCACGGCTGACCCCGGCACGTTCGAAAGCGGGTTTTTGAGCCTGTGGGTGGTGGGCACCCTGATTTACCGGGGTCTGGCGGGCCGGCAGGCCGTGGAGTGCCTGGGGCGAGAGCTTGAGGAGGCCCGGCTCGAGGACCTCGCGAGGCACTGCGACGGTCCCTTCTTCCTGGCCCTCGCCTATAGCCGCGAACCTGCGATAACCTTCATGACCGATCACGCGGGCATCGTAAACGTCTATGCATGCCGCTTCGAGGGCGGGCTTGCGCTCTGTACTTCGTCCATGGCGCTCTCTGCCGTATTGCCCGTGACCATAAACCCCGAGGGTGTGGCCCAGTTCCTGCGCACGGCAAACGTGTATGGATCGGGCACGATCTACCGGGAGATAAGCCTGCTCGAGCCGGGCAGCATCTACCGGGCCAGGATCGTGCCCGAGCCGGGCGAGCCGGAGCAAAAAACCTACTGGAAGAGCCCGGTCGAGATCGACGAGGGCATGAGCTTTGCCCGGGCGCGCGACCTGCTGGGCAGGCGGCTGTTGGAGGGCGTCGAGCCCTTTGCCCGCGAAGACCTGGTGTGCGACTTCACCGCAGGCTTCGACTCGCGGCTGCTGGTGGCGGCCTTTTCGTGCCTGCGGCCTATCTCCAACCTGCCTACCTTTGTGTTCGGCCCGGGGACCTCGAAGGAGGTAATGCTGGTCAGGGAGTACTGCCGCACCCTGGGTATGAGCAACCTTCACCTGGAGCTTCCGGACGACTGGGGAGAGATGCTACCCCGCTATGTGGACCGGGCGCTCGAGGTCTGTGACGGCGAGGAAAACGCGGTGGTCTATGCCCCCATCCTGCTCGCTCAGGAGCACAAGGCCTCGTCGCACCGCTACTCGGTGGGCGGCCTGGGCGGCGAGCTCTACCGCGATTTCTGGTGGATCCAGGAACTCTACGGCTCGCGCAGGCCGGCGAACCTGGACCGGCTTATCAGCCTGAGGATTCTCCAGTACGAATTCGACCCCTCCATCTTCTCGGACGAGTGGCGGCCCGTGATCGCGGGTGTGAAAGACTCTCTGCAGTGGGCCTTTGAAGAGACTCTCTCCGACATGGACCGCAGAGGCACGTACAACACCCTGCAGATCGACAGCCTCTACCTCAGACAGAAGATCAGGCGCTGGGCCGGCAGGACCTTGAGCAGCTCGAGCCGCATAGTGGGCACCATTGCGCCGCTTACGCTCAAGGGCTGCCTGGAGGCGGCCATGGTCGTACCGCCCGCTTTCAAGAGGAACGGGCGCCTGGTAAAGGCCCTGGTGGAGGACCTCTGCGAACCCCTGGCCGACCTGAGGATGTTGAACGGCGCGCCGTGCCGCAACATCACGCTCGGAAACGCCTACCGGTTCTACCCCCTGCTGGTCGATTACGCGAAGAGGGCGGCCCGCAAGGCAGCGCAAAAGACCCTCAAGCGCACCATTCTGCTCGACGGGTCGCTGTCATACCGGCCCTCGTGGGTGTTCTCGTGCCTGTTTTCACACCCCGAGTTCAGGGAGGGCTTTGCCTACGACTCGCTTCTCACCCGGAGCCTCTACGATCCGGAGGGCTACACCCGCTTTTACGAGCGGTCCGCAAGCGAAGATTTTGCCTTTCATGGCCAGCTGGGCGCCATCATCACCCTTGAGATGCGAGCCAGGAGAGACGCGCAGCAGGCCGGGAAGGGGGGCGCCTGGTGAGGCCGGCAAGGCAGGTGCCCGGGTCGATTTGTTACAATCTTGAACGCGATGTTACGAAACCCGCCGTGCACCGGCCCCGGGCCTTGCGGGCTAGGTGTAAAATAAACGACACTGGGCAGGTCATTGCCCAGGTCCTGCGTGCCGGTTGCGGTTATGCGTGGAATCGGCCTTGAATATTCCGCCGGTTGAGGGTCGCTCGTTCATACCAGCAGCCGTTATCCTCACGTTCCATCCGCTCTTCCCACCCCTGTGGGCCACGCTCTGCGCGGCCGCCTCTGATTGATTCCACAAACCCGTCCTCGCTCGGTTCTCGGGCCTATCATGCACAAAAGAGCTGGAGACAGCACCCCTGCATGCCTATGAACCCGGTTTTCACCCGATGCGATACCAGCAGGTCGCGGTATCTAATCGTTGGTTATCCATACCCAAAAGGTTCTCGACAGAGCCCATAAAACGGCCCAAGGAGCTGCTTGGCGCATATACGCCATGATTTGTGGTGGTATGCATGTTGCTGCCCCGGTGGAAAACGCAGCAATGAGGGGGTCTCCTTGACTACTGCAGCACGAATCATCACGATAGCGCTCGTCATACTGGCCTGCGCCGGTATCGACGCCATGGCGGCAAACCGCCTGGTATACCAGAACTTCGACAATCAGAGCATCGACACGAGCAGGTTCATCGTCTACGGCCACGACTGGGCCAGGCTGAGCCCGCCCCAGTACAATCTCAACCAGACGGGCAGGGGAGGCAAGGGCTACTGCTTCTCTTCAGGCACCGTGAGCGAGGCGCACCTGTGCTGGAGAAACAACGTGCCGAACCCGTGGCCCACCGACGAGTTCTACGTCTCGTTCTGGATGCGCTACCCCACCTTCAAGCAGACCGACCAGCACGAGAACCTCAAGCTGTTCTATCCCCACTGGGACGGTGTAGACAGCTACGTGCACTATGCCATGTGCAACAAGGACGTGATCTACTACTCCGCCAAGGGCAAGGGCGCGTTTCTCACCCAGGGCAGGTGGCTCGACTGCCCGAACCAGACCGACGGCAACTGGCACCGCTATGAGTTCTATGTGAAGTTCTCGGCCGGCATCCACAAGTTCTGGTACGACGGCAAGCTGGTGGTGAACGACAACTTCGGCCCGGGCAAGTGGACCAGGGCCATGTACTACATCTCGACGCCCTCGATCGACGCGGAAGAACCGGGCCAGTTCTCCCGCCAGATCGACGACCTGGAGATCTGGGACGGCATGCCCACGGCCGCACCTCCCGCCGACACGGCGCCGCCCTATCTCACCGATGTGAGCCCCAGGTCGGATGACGGGTCGGTGCCCGCGGACACCGACATCACTCTGCACGTGCGCGACCAGGGCAGCGGTGTGGACCGCGACTCGATAGCCATGAGCGTAAACGGCGCCAAGGTAACCCCAACCATCACGGGCTCGGCCGCCGACTATGCAGTGACCTTCCGCCCGCTCGGCAATTTCGCCTATGGCGCCAGAGTGACCGTCTCGGTCAGCGCCAAGGACCTTGCCGGCAATGCCATGACGCCGGTGAGCTACTCATTCACCATCGAGGAGCCGCCCGTGGACATCGAGAGGCCGTTGCCGCCCCGTGGCGTGTCGGTGCAGATACTCAGCCCAAACGGATAACCCCCGTCAAGTCACAAAACAAGATATCTCCTGTATTGGTTCACCGTGCCCCCGAGACCCCGGGGGCTTTTTTTTGCCTCGTTTTTGTCGAGGACACGGCCCGGCTCATCGACTTCCGGGAAAAGACGGTCAAGCTCTGCCTCGATTTCCGCTGTTACCGGGACGAGTTCTCGTCACTCCAGCCTGAAGTTATCG
>JBASVF010000148.1:0-2452 GCA_049275795.1 Desulfomonilia bacterium | reverse complement strand
ACTCCTGCCCGTTCCCATCGGACAGCGAGACGAAGATCTCATCAGCGCCCGAGATCACGTGGCTGTTGGTCAGCACGTATCCGTCCCGGGAGATGATGAACCCCGAGCCCAGGCTCCTCTGGTCCAGGTCCTCCTCGGGAAGGTGCTCGAAGAACTTCCGGAAGAACTCGTCGAACCACTCGTTCTGATCCCCGGGGGTCTCAAACCTCCGGTACAGGTCTCCGCTCGAGACCCTGCGGGTGGTCCTGATATTGACCACGGTAGGGCTCGCCGACTTCGCCAGGTCCCTCAAGCTGGGCATCAGCACGTGCGATGCGCTCTCCTGCCTGCCCCCTTCCTTCCAGAAGGGAAGCGCCTCGCTCTGCGTGGGCAGACCGAGGAACGTGGCCACATACATCCCCACCAGGGCCGAGCAGACGGCTACCAGCACCAGCAGGCCAACGGACGGTACGCGTTTCTCCATGGTTCACCTTTTCTGGGATTCGATATAATTCATCCTGAGCTCGTAGAGAATATTCTCAACCAGCTTTTCTTCGTCTGCACTCAGGTTGCCCCGGGTCTTGTCCTTGAGCATGCCGATGATCTCGATGTTCTGCCTGGCCACAACCAGGTCTCTTACGATACTGCCGGTGGCGGGATCGGGGACGAGGCCCATGCTGATCAGGGCAGCGCTCGCAAAGCTCATGATCAGGGTGGAAAAGTCGATCTCAACGGGGGTCTTGTCTTGCAGGGGGGCATCGCCGGGCGCCCCGCCTGAGGTATCGCCCGTTTCCCCGCCCTCGAGGTCCCGCTCGTCCCGCTTCCGCCTGTCGGTGAACGTGTAGCCTTTCTTTTCGTCTTCCATACACCCTCCTCGCCCGCCGCCGTCCCGGACATCACTCCTGCTGGGCAATGCCGGACGAGCGGGGCAGCACATGCACGAACGCCATTACGCAATGCTGTGAAGAGGAAAGATTTTTTCTCTTATAAACGCTATCTTTGGCTCGATGTAGGAATCGACGTCCCGCCTGATCGTCTCCGCCAGGTGGTAGGGAGGATCGCGCAGCTCGTCCGGCCCTTTCGAGTAGGGCGCCAGGTTGCCGCTGACGATGCCCTCGTAGGGGTCGTACGGCTCGAGATCGTTCAGTATCGCCCATGCCAGGGTCCACCCTCTCACCACGTCCGGGACGCTGTAGCCTCCCCCTCCGAGTGCCAGGATGCGGTGGCAGCTCTTCCTGATCTCCTCGACGACCCGGCAGTAACCGTTGTTCGTGAGCCTCAGGTTCGTCAGGGGGTCCTTCTTGAGGGTGTCGAGCCCGATCTGGGCCACCACGCAATCGGGCCGGTAGGCCTCGGCCAGGGGCGTGTACACGGCCTTGAACGCCCGCACGTAGGCCTCGTCGTCCGTGTACTCGGGCAGGGGGAGGTTTACCGTGTATCCCTTGCCAGCCCCTGCGCCGATCTCGTTCTCGAACCCGCTGCCTGGGTAGAGCGTCTCGCCGGTCTGATGCAGAGAGATGAACATCACGTCGCTGCGGTCGTAGAAGGCGTCCTGCACCCCGTTGCCGTGGTGGGCGTCGATGTCCACGTAGAGGACACGCTTCATGCCGCTTTTTATGAGCCGGTTGATGGCGATTACGATGTCGTTGACGTAGCAGAACCCCTCGGCGTGGTCGTACCCGGCATGGTGGAGCCCTCCCACCGGTGAGAAGACGGTGTCAGCCTTGCCGGCCGAGATGAGCTCGGCCCCCAGGATGGTGGCTCCCAGCACGAGGAGCGAGAAGTCGAATACGCCCTTGAACACGGGGTTGTCGCCGGTGCCGAGCCCGTACTCGAGCATGGTGAAGTCGAACGTCCCGGTGTTCGCGTCCTTGAGCGTCTCGATATACTCGCGCTGGTGATACTCGAGCATGACGTCCATGGTGGTTGCCGTGGGCTCGACGACCTCGATCCAGGGCTTGTCGAGCAGGCCGTACCGGTAGCATAGCTCGAAGGTCATCGTTCCCCGGTACGGCTTGAAGGGGTGCGACTCCCCCATATTGTAATCATCGAACTTCGACGTATGGATAAAAGCGGATTTCACGTTCAATCTCCCTGCTCGATCCAGGCCTTGTCATGAGCCGGGAGAAAAAACCTGGCCTGTGCCCCCGGCCATGAAGGGCGGCTTCTCTCACCGGGCTCCAGCATTACCTGTATTCTGCCGATCCCTTTGCACCTCTTTTATGTTCAATAGCATAGAATCGGTATCCTGCAAACCATTCCTCTCCGGTGCCGGCGCTGCAAACACCGCCCCCGGCCCCGCCAACCCGGACATGGATCCCGGCGCAATGGTGCCGGGATCATGAATGACACCCTCACGCCCTTCTCCCGGCTTGAGGCCAGAAGAACGGCCGGGGTTCCTATCCCGGCGCCGGGAGTCCCTGGAAGGAAGCAGGGTCCTGCTACGAGAAAATCATCCGGGATTTAGAGATGT
>JBASVF010000147.1:0-6075 GCA_049275795.1 Desulfomonilia bacterium | reverse complement strand
CCCCCGGGCTCTCCGGCAAGATTGCGGAAAAGCTCTGGTCAGCCTCCCTGGCGCAGGCCAGGGAGGGGCAGGTCTATGTCAACGGCCTGCTGCGCTACTTTCATGATTTCTTCGAGGCCTACCTCATCTCCGTGGGCTACTTCCAGCAGGTGGAAAGGAGGAAGATCCTCATGGAGCCGCCCGCGCAGACCATCCAGGATTACACCGTGCTGTTCTTCCTGAACCTCGGGCTCGCGCTTAAGGCCATGAAGTCCAGCATCTCCACGGTCAGCCAGTACTATCTCCCCCGGTACGAGGATATTACCGATGCCTGGCTCAACACGGTGCTTTCCCGCGAGGGCGAAGACCTCGAAAGTCTGATGGCCGGGCACGAGAGGCTCATGGAAAAGGTCGTATACGAGTATCCCGAGGCTATACGCGGCATCAGGAGCGAGTACGGGTTTCACTTCGACCAGGAAGGCTACAGGAAGGTCGACGAGACCGAACGGTTCCTGCTCTACCAGGTGCTCCCGTCTCATGCGGATATACCGGTCAGGGAAGACGGCAAACCAGTGATCATCATCCCCCCGTTCGTCCTGGGAACCAACATCCTCGCGTTCCTGCCGGGTCAGGACAAGAGCTTCGTGCACGCCTTCGCCAACCATGGAATCCCCACCTACATCCGGGTGGCGAAGAACATCTGGACCACCCCCGCTTTCCAGGTCATGACCGGGGAAGAGGACGTCAAGGACATGGTCCGGTTCTCCGAGGTCGTCAGGAAGAGGCACGGCAAGCAGGTGACCCTTTGCGGGTATTGCCAGGGAGGGTTTACGAGCCTGTGCGGCATCCTCTCGGGTGAGCTCGACGGCCTGGTGGATGCCCTCATCACCTGTGTTTCTCCCATGGACGGGACCAGGAGCCCGGGGCTTTCGACTTTTCTGCGGAACCTTCCTCCGAGATTCAACGACTTGGCCTACGGTACGAAGACCCTGCCCAACGGCAACCAGGTGGCGGACGGCAAGCTCATGGGCTGGGTGTACAAGCTCAGGGCCATCGAGGACGAGTTTCCCCTCATCAGCCTGTACCGGGACATGGTCATGCTCTCGAGCAACGGCAGGCCCAAGGAGAAGTTCAACAAGACGGCGCTGGCCATCAATTACTGGCTGTCCTACGAGCGGACCGACCTGCCCCTGGAGATCACGAAGATGAGCTTTCTCTCGTACAACGTTCCCATTACCGGGGACGGCACCCTGCCGGTGAGCCTCTTCGGAAGGAAGCTCAACCTTCATCGCATACCGGAAAAGGGCGTCAAATGGCTCATCTGCTATGGGGAAAAGGACGACCTGGTGGAGAGGGAGACCGCGCTGGCCCCGCGGGACTACATCGATGTGGAGGTGACCGGCTTTCCCAAGGGCCACCTCGCCATCGCCACCTCGTGGTCCAATCCGAAATCCGAGTTTGCGCTGGATGCGCGCTTCGGCGAGAACAAGGCCCGAGGCCCGGTCCTGTTCCAGCTGGAAATCGATCGGCCTTGAACAAGGAGGAAGAGCATGGACACGCAGGCGCTGGAGCTCTGGGGTAATACCTTTCTCAATGCAGCCCGGGGGCAGAAGCTCATGGAGGACATGTCGCGCATGATGAGCGAGAGCCTGGGGAGCCTTCATGACCTGTTCGAGGCGTATGGAAGGCTGTGGGGCATGGACATGTTCGCCCGGGATGTGCCCGCGTACTGGTCGGCTTTCCTGGAGGCTGTCCAGGGTATTCAGAACGCATTCCTCTCAGGGGTCTTTCCGTTTGCCGGGGCGATGATGGGGTATCCCTCACCGGCCGACTACCAGGCCCTGCTGCGTGAATACGAGTCGTTGAAGGAAAGGGCCTCCCGCCAGGAAGAGGAGATCAGGAGAATCCAGGGCCTGCTCCAGGAAAAGCTCTCCGACCAGGGAGAAGGCATCCGTTCCTTCCAGAATCTGATGAAACGACAGACCCAGCAGTTTCAGGACATGATGGCCGGGTTCTCCCGCATCTTCAGCGAGGCCGGAGCGCCCGTGAAGGACCCCGGGGAAGAGGAGGAAGCCCCGAAGAAAGGATCCAGGTCCAGGCGCAAGACCTAGCCAGGGGAAATCCCCCGGGTGCTCTACCTCTTCGGCTCCTTGGGCGGGCTCACCAGTGCCTGCCCGTCCAGCACGGTTTCCCCGTTCTGATTCCTGCAGGTGGTTTTCAAGGTCACCCGGTTCTTCTCCACATCCATGCCTGAGACCTCAACCCGGGCGGTGACGGTGTCGCCGATGCGGACAGGCCCCAGGAAGTTCAGCTCCTGGCGGATATAGACGGTTCCCGGGCCGGGCAGTCGCATGCCGATGGCCGTGGAGATGAACCCCGCCTGCAGAAGCCCGTGGGCGATCCGTGTCTTGAAAAAGGTGTTTCTCGCATACTCCTCATCGACATGGGCCGGATTGAAGTCTCCGGTAATGCCGGCAAAGAGGTAGATATCGGTCTCGCTGATCGTCTTCGAGAATTCCGCATAATCTCCCACCTGCATTTCCGATATGGTCTTTCCGGGCATGCCACCCTCCTTTTCCATGCCGGGCCCGTTGTGGCACAGCCGATGCTGTGGAAGCATCCTTCGGGATCGCCCTTCGCGGCCGGCACGGCGCTCAGAACCACGACCGGTGGCTCCAGATGTCTCCCTTGAGGTCCTCCAGGTCCTCCTTGAGCAGGAGATATACACAGGCGTTACGGATCGCCAGCCCTCCCTGGTGGGCTATGGCCGTGGCCAGCTTGATCTCGTCGGGGGTGAATTCGCGCGGGACACCGCTGTAGAGGTGGAGCACCCCGATGATCTCGTCCATGGCTCTGATGGGTACGCTCAGGATGGAGACGATGCCCTCGGCCTTCTTCTCCTCCCGGTACTGCACCCCCTCTGCAATGGATACATCGTCGATCGCCACGACATGCCCCTTCAGGGACTCGGCGATGCTCTTTTCAGCGGAGACCGGACCCTTGTTCAGGTATTCATCGCTCAGGCCATGGCTCGCTATCAGTCGAAGGGATCGTTTCTCGTCGTCCAGGAGCCTCACCGATGCGGCCTTGACCCCGAAGGCCCTGGCAACTCCCGCGGTCAGGATCTCCATGATCTTCTTCAGATCGAGGCTCGAGTTGATCCCTTCGGAAAGGCTGAGAAACAGCTCGGTGTTTCTGCGGATCTGTTCCAGCAACCGTGCGCGTTCGACAGCCATGCCTCCCTGCTCGGCCAGTGCGGTGAGGAAGTCGATCTCGTCTTCCGAAAAGTGCCGGTGATCAGCGGTGTACAGGCTCAGCACCCCGGTCATGCGGTTGCCTGCCATCACCGGTACCGCCAGGATGGAGGCGATTCCCTCGGCGATCTTCAGTTCGTGGTTCTGGATCCTGGGGTCTCTCCCGGCGTCATAGACGGCCAAGTGTCCCTTCTCAAGCACCTCCTGAGCTGATTGGCGGGCATCCGAGGGCTCCATGTGAAGATAGTCATCGGAGAGGCCTGTCTGTGCGATGGGAAAGAACAGGGGGCTCTTCCTGTCTTCGTCCTGCATGAACAGGCTTGCAGCCTTGGCATCCATGGTCTCCACCGCGCTGCGCACGATGAGATCCAGCAGGTCGTCCTTCTCACTGGTTGTCCCGAATGCCCTGCTTATCTCGCAGATTGTGGAAAAATAGTTTTTTTCTTTCATCATGGCTCGTCTCCACGTCTTTTCTGACGCGATACGACGCGTGCACGACGGGAGGCTCGGGCCTTGACCTGCGGGACGCCGCCTTTGCCGGCCCGACCCTCGTCCTCCTCTCGGAGCGCCCGTCGCGCTCCCTAAGCCAGCTGATGATCTTGGGAGCGAACTCCTTCTGCGTCTTTGAGCTGACATAGATGCCAATGTGGCCGGTTTCCAGGCACACGTTCTCGGTGTCTGTGCTGCCTGTGGCGCCGGTGATCTTTTCCGCCGCCTCGGGGGGCACGAGATGGTCGAACCGGGCATAGATGTTGAGCATGGGCATGGTGATGCGGCGTAAGTCCACGTGTCGCCCTCCGATATAGAGCCTGTTTTCGATCAGGAGGTTGTTCTGGTAGAGGTCCTTGATGAACTGCCGAAAGGTTTCCCCGGGCACGTCCGGGCTGTCGAAGATCCACTTCTCCATGCGGATGAAGTTCTCCACGAAGGCCTTGTTGTCCATGTTCTGAAGAAAGCCCATGTATTTGTCTATCATCAGGCGGGCCGGGTTCAGCAGCAGGAACCCGAAGTTCATGAGGTCTCCGGGCATATTGCCGAAGGTATCGATCATCTTGTCCACGTCCAGCCACTTCATCCAGATGTGCAGCAGCCCCTGCCGGGTATCGAAGTTCGTCGGGCTGACCGTGGTAACGAGGTTTTTGATCTTGCCGGGGTGCAGGGCCGAGTAGATCACGCAGAAGGTCCCGCCCATGCAGATGCCCATGAGGTTGATTTTGCCTACGCGCTCCCGCTTCAGGATGAAATCCACGACATTGTCCAGGTAACCGTTGACGTGGTCGTCGATGGTGAGGAAGCGATCCTTGTAGGTAGGGTATCCCCAGTCCAGCATGTAGAGGTTGATCCCGCTCGAGAGGAACTTTTTCACCACGCTGCGCTCGGGCTGCAGGTCGAGCATGGTCTCCCGGTTGATGAGGGCGTAGACCACCAGGAGCGGGGTCCTCATCGGATCTGAGACACCCGCAGGAGGCGAATAGTGCTTGAGCCTGATCCGGTCCTCCGCATACACCACCTCGTAGGGGGTCGTGGCGATCTCGGTGTCGAGATCGCCGAGCAGCACGTCAGTGGCCTTCCCGAGCCGCTCCTGGTGCGTGCCGGCCTGCTCGGCGAGATGCCTGAGGATCATGTCTACAGGGAGTCCGGTCTTTTCCACTGGAGCTCCTTACACGCGCGGGTGCTTTCCCGCCGCCTTTTCGAGTGTTCGGATCCTTCGTTTGAGCAGGTAGACCTCCCGGCTCAGGTCATCCATCTCGTTCCTGGTAGGAATGGGCAGGGACTTGAGCATATCCTGGAAGATCCGGTTGCGGGCCGAGAGGTAGTCCTCCAGGGCGGACATGGTCTCCCTGAGCGACTCGTTGTACTCGTCCGACTGGAACAGGGTCATGAAGTGCCCCTCGAGTGCTTTCAGCCACATCCGGTAGTAGGCCTCAGTATCTTCGGGCAGACCGCCGGTGCGGATGAACTCCTCGATCTGTTCCTGCAGCGCGGCGGCTGATTTCTCGAAAGGCCGGGAAAGTAGGTGGAGAAGCTCAGCAAGGGCCGCGGTAAAGATGTTGAACTTGTCCAGCGTCTCGTTGAGCCGTTCCTGGTAAAACCGGCCCAGCCCGAGCTGGGGAATGCGGAAATACCGGCCCAACTCTTTCTGGTACAGGCTGGACCAGAGCTGCAGGCTCTCCCGGCCTGCGGCATCGAGATAGAGGTCTTCCGCATGGCTCCCGATCCGCTCGAGCCGCTCGGCCACGTGCTGGTGGATGATGGAGGCACCCTTCATTCCCGAGGCGAGCAGTGCCGCCGTGATCTCCGGGATCAGCCCGGTACCGCGGCCGAGCGCTGCCAGACCGCCCGGCCCGCTCAAGGCCTCGATGAGCGTTTTGAGCGTTCTCGTCATGGCCAGCCAGGCCTCTTCCATCGGGAACTCTCCCTGTCCGGCTTCCTCCGTGGCGGTCTGCTGCCCGTCGTCTTTTTCCATCCGGAGCCTGCCCGCGGCAGCGAGCCAGTGTGCCAATGCCGTATGGAGATCGGCCTCCGGCCGAGCACCCTCATTCATGAGCCACCCTTTTCCTTTCTCTCAAGGGATCGCGAGGCAACGGGTTATGTTCCTTCCCTGCGCGGATAAACGCTGCGCCTCGCCTGTGGGAATCATAAGAGTGAATGTAAGAGGGCGCGGGAATTTGTCAATGGACCCTTCCCAGGGTCTCGGGGGCGAGAGCCGGACCGGCTCGCAACCGGTGAGGGCAAGCGGTTGAAGTTGCGCTCGAGCCGGTCAAAAGCACCTTGACAAAGAAAAACGAGTTGCATATATGGGTAGGGTGTTTTTTTGGGCGGGAATAACTCAGTGGTAGAG
>JBASVF010000146.1:0-3802 GCA_049275795.1 Desulfomonilia bacterium | reverse complement strand
AGCCAATATCCGTTCGTCTCGCCATCCCAGGCTCTACATCCACTTCACCGCAAACTCGCGCAACTTTCACGAGCTGCCGGCAGTGGCCGAGATGTTCTGCTCCCTGAAGCAGGTGCGGGGCATGACGGTGCAGCTCTTCTATCCCTACGGCAGGGGCGAGGAGGACTTGAGGCTTTCGCCCGAGCAGCGCGCCGAGGTGATGGGCTCGGCAATACGGCTCAAGCGGCTGGGCTACCCCATCATGAATTCATACCGAAGCCTTAAGGCCATGGTCCGCAACACCTGGCGATGCCATGACCGGCTCCTGGCCAACGTAGAGCCCGACGGCACGATCTCCACCGGGTGCTATGCGAAGAACCGGGGCGAGGTTTGCTGCCGGGAATGCGGCTTCACGCCGGTGGCCGAGGCCTCCGGCGCCTACGATCTCAAGCCGGGCTCGCTCGCGGCCGGCTTCAGGCTCTTCCTGGGCTGATCACGCCTTACAGGGCGCCCGATATGCGCTCCAGGGCCTGGGGAATGTCCCGGCCGGAGAGGTGCAGGCAAAGCACCTTCCTGCCCTTTTCCCTCAGGGCGTTGCGGTCTCCCAGGGCCTGGGCGCTCTTGAGGGTGCCAAAGGTGATGGATGAGCTTTCAGAGCCCGGCTCGTCCGGGATGGGCAGGTCACGGCTGTTCTCGCAGGTGAGCTGGATGAAGAGCCCGCGCCCCGCGTCCCCCTTGTGGAGCTGGCCCGTCGAGTGGAGGTAGCGCGGGCCGTAGCCCCAGGTCACGGCGAGCCCGCAGGCGTCCCGCACCTTGAGACTCAGGGCGTCGAGGGCCCGGCTCACACCTTCCGAGGGCGGCAGGTATGCCTGGATCGCCGCATACGAGGCCTCGGGCGCCGGTGCGAGGAAGCGCTCCAGGGCTTCCTCGAGGCTCGAGGCCTTGAGCTTGCCGTACACGGCAATGCCCTCGTCCTCGAGCACGGGGCTCTCCCCGGGCAGGGACCCGGTCTTGCCGAACGCGTCCACCGCCTCGCGGGCCCGGCCCTTTGCCGCTTCCACGTCGGGCTGGTCGAAGGGGTTGATGCCGAGCACGTGGCCTGCCACAGCCACGGCCGCCTCCCACAGGAAGAACTGGGCCCCGAGGTCCAGAATGCTCTTGAGCCCGATTCGTACCACGGGCCTGCCCGCCGCCTCGAGCCCGTCGACGAGCCCTGCATCCGCCTCCTCACCCTTGAGGTACAAGTGGATGAACAGCCGGTCGTCGCGGTACGACCCGGGTCGGCCGGGCAGCTCCCGCACGACGGGCACGATCCCCCTTCCCTGCTTGCCCGTGCTCTCGGCGATGAGCTGCTCCACCCAGTCGCCGAAGGAGCGTATCGAGAGCGAAAGGACAAAGGTCGCCTTGTCCCGGCCGGCAAGGGCCGCCTCGCCGAGGACCGCGCCGAGCAGGCACGCCGGGTTGCCGTCCCCTGCGCCCAGGCAGGGGGTCTCGCAGGCCCGGGCCATTGCCTGTGCGCTTTGCAGAAGGCCCCGGATGTCCGCGCCCATGAGCGATGCCGGCACGAGCCCGAAATGCGAGAGCGCCGAGTACCTGCCTCCCAAGTCCGGATCGGCCAGGAACACCTCCCTGAAGCCCAGCCCGCGGCCGATGCCCTCCAAGGGCGAGCCAGGATCGGTCACGGCGATGAAGTGCTCCCCCGCGCTCCTTATGCCCAGGGCTTTACGGGTGAGCGTATAGAAATAGCGGAACAGCGAGAGGGTCTCCACCGTGGTGCCTGACTTGGTGGAAACAATGAAAAGGGTCCTCTGCAGATCGAGGCCCTCTGCGATCGAAGCGATGAAGTCCGGGTCCGTGCTGTCGATGACGGAGAGATCGAGATAGGGGGCTTTTACCCCCAGTGACTCGCGCAGCACCTCGGGGGCGAGGGACGAGCCACCCATGCCGAGGAGCAGGGCCCGGGTGTATCCCTGCGAGACGAGCTCGCGCGCGAGGGACTCCATGGAATCGACGCGCCCCGGCATCTTCCGCGGAAGATCGAGCCACCCGAGCCGGTTGGTGATCTCATGCGGGCTCTCGCTCCACAGGGTGTGGTCGTGCTGCAGCAAGCGGCTCACGAGCCCGGAGGCCTCCATTTCCCGGAGCCGGGAATCCACCCTGCCCTGGAGACCGCCGAGCGCGACCTTCACCGGGAGCCTCCCGAGGCGATCCGGTACCGCTTGGACTCGATGCTCTCCAGCAGCGAGCGGAAGGAAGCGGCGAAGAGCTCCACGCCGTCTTTCTGGAGCCGCTCGGTCACCGTATTCAGGTCGATGCCCGCCTGGGCGAGCCTGCCGATCTGCTCGTTCGCCTCGTCGATGCCCCTGCCGAGCACGTCCTCGGTCTTGCCGTGATCGAGGTAGGCCTGGAGGGTGGCAGGCGGAAGGGTATTCACCGTGTGGGGCCCGATGAGCTCGTCCACGTAGAGCGTATCCGGGTACTTCGGGTTCTTGGTCCCGGTGCTCGCCCACAGGAGCCTCTGGACCCGGGCGCCCCGACGCTCGAGCCGCTGCCACCGCTCGCCCGAGAACAGCTTTTGGAAGAGGGCGTAGGCGATCTTGGCGTTTGCCACCGCGATCTTTCCCGCGAGCTCGCCCAGAGAGCGCTTCTCGAGCTCGGGGTCCAGGGCGGTGTCAACCCTGCTGACGAAGAACGAGGCCACCGAGGCCGTCCGGCCGAGGTTCCCGCCCGATGAGGAGAGCTTCTCCAGCCCGTTCAGGTAGGCCAGCGCAACCTCCTCGTAGCGCTCCACGGAGAAGAGCAGGGTCACGTTGACGTTGATGCCCTCGCTGATGAGCGTCTCGATTGCCGGGATCCCTTCCCGGGTGGCGGGGACCTTGATCATGATGTTCGGCCGGCCGAGCGCCGAGAAGAGTCGCCTGGCCTCCCGGACGGTCTCTTGAGTGTCATAGGCCAGCTCTGGGCTCACCTCGATGCTCACGTAGCCGTCCAGCCCCTCTGTCTCGTCGTACACCGGCCGGAACCTGTCCGCGGCCATGGCGATGTCGCCGAGCGCGAGCTCCTCGTAGATCTCTTCGACGGACATGCCCTTGCGGGCCAGATCGGAAAGATCGCTGTCATAGTCCGCGCTTCCTGCGATGGCCTTCTCGAAGATCGTGGGGTTCGAGGTGATCCCTCGGATGCCCTGGTCGATCAGGGACTGCAGCTCTCCGGAGGTGATGAGCGACCTCCTGATGTAGTCGAACCATATTGCCTGCCCTGTCCGGGCCAGTGTGTGGAGTTTCGTCATGTCGGTATTCGCTCCTTTGCTCGTAATGCGAAAACATTCAACCGGGCACACAGCTTACCGGAATTGGTGCCCGAATCACAAGACCCTTTCTCGATTTTCTCCCATCCTCACGGTGCAGCCCGCCCCCTTCACGGGCCGTAAGACCGTTCCCCGGCGCCGCTCTCAAATCTTCCGGGCCGCGCACTACAAGGCCTCCCGGCCCGGGGTTATGCCCGCCTGCAGCGGAGGCCTGCTCACGGGATGGTATCCATGATGTCGAGCCCGAAGTGGGCGGCGCCCGCCAGCCCGGTTCTCGGGTTGAGCACCAGGTGCACCGGAAGCGAGCCCACGATCCCCGAGAGCCTCCCCTTTCGCAGGAACGAGTCCATGAACGGGCTCTTGGGGATGATGTCCGCGAGCCTGGGCGGGATGCCGCCTCCCAGGTACACCCCGCCGGTCGCCAGGACCTTGAGGGCCAGGTTGCCGGCCTCGGCCCCGAGCACGGAGAGAAACACGGCGACGGTCTGCCGGCAGATCTCGCACGTCTCGTCTCCA
>JBASVF010000145.1:0-2106 GCA_049275795.1 Desulfomonilia bacterium | reverse complement strand
GGTATGCCGCCGGGATGCCGATGCCGTAGAGGCCCTCCCGTGCGAGGGCCTCGCGCAGGTCGGATGGGAAGATAACGCTCTCGTGCAGACCGGCCCTTGGGGCGATGTGCTCCGCGGCACACCGGGCAGAAAGCTCACGTATGGCAATGAGATCCTCGCCCAGCTCCATTGAACCCTCCTGTTCTCGAAACGGGCCGGCGGCATGGGCGTCCGGCCCTTTTTTGCAGACCATGATGTATCGCTAGAGGACCAACTCCTCCACGAACGCTGCGAGCTGGTCGAAGTTCCTGCATTCGCGCAGCTCGTGGCAGTGCGCCTTGTAGGCGTGCATCTCGCTGTCACCCGTGCCCCACGCGCTCTGGGGCTCGGGGTTGAGCCAGATGATCCTGCGGCACCGATCCCTCATTTCCTCCAGGATCCTGTCCTCGGGATGGAAGTAGTTCGTCCGGGCGTCGCCGATGATGATGAGTGTGGTCTTCTTGTTCAGCACATCGATGTACCGGCGCCTGAACTGGCGGAAGGTCTCGCCGTAATCGGTCTTGGCGAGGTAGTCGATGTCGGCCTCCTTGAGGACCTTCTCGATGGCGAGATTGATCTCGTTGTTCTCGAAGATGTCGGTCACCTCGGCCACGCCGGAGACGAACACGAAGCTGTTGACCCGGGTGAAGCAGTCCTGGAGCGAGTAGAGAATGTTGAGCATGAACCTGGCCGCCGACCACACCGACGACGAGACGTCGCAGAGGGTGACGACCTTGCCCTTCTTGGGCGGCTTGGTCCTGAACCTGATCTCCATGGGGGTGCCCAGGTAGCGCTCGGCCCTCCTGAGCGTCTTCTTCACATCCAGCACCCGGTGCCCGCCCGAGGCATAGCGGCGCGAGGCGATGTCCTTGAGCTTTCTCACCAGCCTCTCGATGGATTCGCGCACCCGCTGGATCTCCCGGGGGGTAAGCGACGAAAAGGCCCTCTGCCCCAGCTCGTTTGTCTGCTTTCCGCGGGCACTCCCCTGCCTAATGCTCTCGTTGTGGGGCCGGGGCTCGTTGAGCAGGAGATCGTAGGCCCTCCCCAGCCGGGAGTCGAAGCGCCGGGAGAGCTCCAGCCTAGCCCCCTCGGCCAGCTGGAAGGGATTGTCCTGGATCACCCGCTCCAGGCGGGCCCTGACCGCGTTGAGCTGGATCATGACCTCGAGCCGGTCGGCCAGGGGGCCCAGGTTGAACTTCACCTCCCCGCCCGAATCCGCCTCGCGGGTCTGGACCCTGCGGAGGATCTCCAGGAACCCCATGGGATCGCCTCCCAGGAAGTCCAGGATGGCCCGCTGCTCGGCGTCGCCGCCTATCTGCTCCTTGAGCGTATCGATGAGATCGCCGGCCTTTTCGGCCGCGGTCAAGGGATCCTCCAGGTCGAGGTCGGTCCTGAGCTCGTGGAAGAAGAGGCGGTAGAGCCGGTCGAACTGGGCCTGCTCGCGCCTGCTCTTGGCGAAGTTCGCCCTCAGGGCGGCCCGGAAGCTTTCCTCGTCGACAGCGTCGACGAGCTCGAGCTGGGCGAGGCAGTCCAAGACCTCGGAGGTGGAGATGCGATAGCCCGCCGCCCTGCAGCAGGCCACGAAGGTCAGGACAGCGTTGACCATGGGGCACCCGATGCGGCGAGGCCCTCGAGGTTGTCCCTGACCATCTCCACATCGGACTTGTACTTGCAGATCATGTTCAGGGTATCGAAGAGCACCTCGGGTGTGAGCTCCTCGGCGGACAGGGCCACGAGCGAACGCGCCCAGTCGAGCGTCTCGGAGATGCACGGCTTTTTCTTGAGGTCGAGCTGCCGGATGGCCCGGACCGAGTCAACCAGCCCGGCCGCGAGCCGCAGGCTGATGCCCGGCACCTTGAGCCTCACGATCCTCAGCTCAAGGTCCCGGTCGGGGTAGTCGATGTAGAGATGGACGCAACGCCGCTTCAGGGCGTCGCTCATGTCGCGGTAGTTATTGGAGGTGAGCAGCACGAAGGGGACCTTGACCGCCTTTTTCGTGCCGAGCTCCGGGATGGTGACCTGGAAGTCGCTCAGCAGCTCGAGCAAGAAGGCCTCGAACTCGGGGTCGGACTTGTCGACCTCGTCGAT